>CAMURX010000171.1 GCA_947097615.1 uncultured Neisseria sp.
CTCAAGCCGACATCAAAAC
Organism: uncultured Neisseria sp.; assembly: GCA_947097615.1. GTDB lineage: Bacteria > Pseudomonadota > Gammaproteobacteria > Burkholderiales > Neisseriaceae > Neisseria. The sequence goes on from CAMURX010000171.1 coordinate 20, forward strand.
CGCCGCCCGCTTTTCAGACGGCCTCCGTCCCTGTTCTGACAGACTTTGTTTTCCAAAATGTAAAAACGGCATCGGGCCATTACGACGACCGATGCCTGTCTATCCTATTTTTCCGCTGAGTTTATGATGAAACATCCAAACGATAGCGGGCGGTAAAACGCTTTGCTCCGCCCGGCGGCAGAATGGTCAAGCCAATGCCGTTGTTGAAGCAGTCGGGCGCGCCGCTGAGGTTTTCCAACGCAATGGAGGTACGTTCGGGCGGGATGTAGATTTGCAGCAGGGGATAGTTTTCTTCGGCAAAAATGTCGAGCCTGCGCGCGCCATGCCGCAGGGTGCAGGCGGGACGCGTGCCGCCGTTCCCGTTCAACTCAAAGCTGTTATCCAATCCTATGCCGCGCAGGGAGGCAGCTTCTGCAAAGCGGTTATCGGACAGGCGCGCACCGGTGGGCAGCAGGTCGGCATCAAATTCAAGCTGTGTGCCGCCGTCGATTTGCAAAGTCCAGTCGTCCGCCGTGCCGCCGAGGGTGAAATAGGGATGCCAGCCGTCGGCCAGCGGCATGGGGGCGGTGCCGGTGTTTTCGGCGGTGGTGGAAACGGTGAGGCCGTCTGAAGACAGGGTGTAGCGCACGGTCAGGCGGTAGGGGAAGGGGAAACCGTTTTGGTCGGCAGGATAAACGTACGCCAACTCTACCCAAGCCACGTCTTCGCCGCTGCCGTGCCCGGCCGATGCAAACGGCGCGTCATAAAGCAGGCCGTGGATGGCATGGCCGTTCAAAACGTGGCGGCCGGTTTGATATTCGCGGCCGTCGAAACGGTAGCCGCCCCGGTTCAGGCGGCAGGGGAAGGGGCTGAGTTTGGCACTGCGAAAGCCGTCGGTGATGTGTTGCCGGGCATCGTCGGTGCCGCGATAAGCGGCGATGCAGTTCAACCACTCGCCGCCGCCGAAAACGGCATAGCAGTTCAGAAGTGCGCCGAAAAAATAGATTTCCGCTTCGGCATGGCCGTTTTGCCGCAACACGGCGCGGTCGGATTCGATTTGGCAGGAAAAAGTCATGATGAGGCCGTCTGAAAAAAAGAAGGCGGAATTATAGCGAAACAAAACGGCAAGCAGGCGGCGTATAACGTCCGTCTCTGCTAAAATCCGCTTTTTTCCGCACCGTTCCGACATGTCCGACACCGCCCGAATCACCGCCAGCTATGGCCGCCATTACACCGTCCGTACCGAATCCGGCCAAACCTACACCGCCACCGCGCGCGGCAAACGGGTGGATTTCGCCTGCGGCGACCGGGTGCACATCGAAGTGCAAAACGGCGAACAGGCCGTCATCCGCGATTTTCTGCCGCGCCGCAGCCTGCTCTACCGCCAAGACGCATGGCGCACCAAACTGATTGCCGCCAACGTGGACCGGCTGTTCATCGTTACCGCTGCCGTCCCGTCGCCGAGCGAAATGCTGCTGCAACGCACCCTGCTGGCGGCGGAAGCGGGCGGCATCGAAGCCTTTATCGTACTGAACAAAACCGACCTGCCCGAAAGCGCGGCCTGGCGGGAAAAACTGGCCTCCTACGAAGACTTGGGCTATCCGTTGGCCGCCGTCAGCGCACTGGAGAACGCCGAAACCCTGCGCCCGCTGCTGCAAGGCTGCACCAGCATCTTCCTCGGACAATCGGGCATGGGCAAATCCACCCTCACCAACGCCCTGCTCGGCGGGGAACACGCCCGCACGGGAGGCCTCTCCGCCGCACTCGATTCCGGCAAACACACCACCACCCACGCCCAAATGTACGACCTTGCCGCCGACAGCTTCCTCATCGACTCGCCCGGCCTGCAGGAATTCGGCCTGCACCATCTGGACGCCGCCGACCTGCTGCAATATTTCCCCGACCTGCGCCACCTGATCGGCCGATGCCGCTTCCACAACTGCACCCACCGCAAAGAACCCGGCTGCGCGGTCAAACAAGCGGCCGAAAGCGGCGAAATCAAAGCCGACCGCCTGAACTTCCTGCAACGCATCACCGACGAACTGACCGCCAAACCCTATTGAACCAAGCCCGCCCAATCCGATTCCAACCTCACCGAACCCATACTTTCAGACGGCCTCAACCCATCAAACGCCATGAACACCCTGCCCGCCCATTTCCTCATCCTCGCCGCCCTCGTTGCGGCCGCCCTTCTCATCGTCATCATCATTATCGGCCTGCTGTCCCGCAGCCGCCGCCAGGCCGAACTCGCCGTCCTTCACGCCGAACGCGACAACCTGAACGAACGCCAACGGCAAGCCGACCTCCAAGCCGCCGAATCCGCCCGGCAAATCCAAACCCTGCAACAACACCTGCAACAAGCCGAAACCGAGCTGGCCGCCGCATCCGCCCTCAACCGCCGCCTGCCCGAACTGCAACAGCAACTGGCCGACAGCCGCAGCGAATACGCCGAACTCGAACAAAACGTCCGCCGCCTGCACGGCGAATATGCCGCCGCCGAACAACAAATCCGCCACCTTACCGCCCAAGCGGAAGAATTAGGCCGTCTGAAAACCGACTATGCCGAACTGCAACAACAACTGGCCGAACAACAAATCCGCAACGAACGCCTCAACACCCTGCTCGAACAAGAACGGCAGGCGCAGGAAGAAAAACTCGCCCTGCTCGACAACGCCCGCGACCTCATGAGCGGCCAATTCCGCCACCTGGCCGACGAAATACTCGAAGAAAAAAGCCGCCGCTTTACCGAACAAAACCGCGAACACCTCGGCCGCCTGCTCAACCCGCTGAACGAACGCATCAGCGGCTTCGCCCAACTGGTTCAAAACACCTACGAAAAAGAAGCGAAAGAACGCCTGACCCTCGAAAACGAACTCAAACGCCTGCAACAACTCAACAACCGCCTGCACGACGACGCCAACGCCCTCACCGACGCCCTCACCGGCAGCCGCAACAAAACCCAAGGCAACTGGGGCGAGATGATTCTGGAAAGCGTGCTCGAACACTCCGGCCTGCAAAGGGGGCGCGAATACATCATACAGGCATCGGGCACGCAAACGCAGGAAGACGGCCACACCCGCCGCCTCCAGCCCGACGTTTTAATCAACCTGCCCGACGACAAACAAATCATCATCGACAGCAAAGTCTCCCTCACCGCCTACGTCCGCTACACACGGGCGGAAAACGAACACGAAGCCCGTCAGGCACTCGCCGCCCACGTCCAATCCGTGCGCCAGCACATCAAAGAACTGGCCGAAAAAAAATACAGCGACATCGACGGCCTGAAAACGCTGGATTTCGTCTTCATGTTCATCCCCGTCGAACCCGCCTACCTCGCCGCCCTGCAGCAAGAACCCGGCCTGTTCCAAGAATGCTTCGACAAACGCATCATGCTCGCCGGCCCCGGTACCCTGCTGGCCACCCTGCGCACCGTCGCCAACATCTGGCGGACCGAACAGCAAAACCGCAACGCGTTGGCCATTGCCGACGAAGGCGGCAGGCTGTACGACAAATTCGTCGGCTTCGTCGATACCCTGCAAAAAGTCGGCCGCAACATTGACCAGGCGCAAACCGCCTACCAACAAGCGTTCAACCAACTCAAAAGCGGCCACGGCAACCTCGTGAACCGCGCGCATAAGCTTCACCTCCTCGGCCTGAAAACCGCCAAACAACTCGACCGCCAACTGACCGAAGAAGCAGCCGAAGCGGAAGCCGAAACATCCGCCCTGCCCGCACCGGAAAGCGGGGAAACGGAAAACCGCGAATAACCCGCTCGGCAACCCCGTCTGCCGACATGAAAATCCGGCAACCCGACGAAAACAGAAAACAAAACACAGAGGCCGTCTGAAAAACCGTTTTCAGACGGCCTCAAATCAAAATGCGGTTTTGCCGAGACCGTTTCGAAATCCACCATATGCCTTTTTCAGACGGCCCTATATCCGACCATATGCCTTTTTCAGACGGCCTTATATCCGACC
>CAMURX010000172.1 GCA_947097615.1 uncultured Neisseria sp.
ATCGCCCGCAGCATCGTCCACGGCCGCGAAAACCGAGCCGTTTAATACCCGCAAGCCACAGCAAAGCAGCCTGAAAGCCGGTTTTCCGGTTTTCAGGCTGCTTTGGGCTTTCAGGCAGCCTGAAAGAGGGTAGGGCGCTGGTCGGCAAAGTCTGGTTTGCTGCAGGTGGGGCGAAGCAGGAAAAAGGCAGCCTGAAAACTTTTCAGGCTGCCTTTTGCCGTGTTTGGCGGTTTATGCCTCGCTGCCGCCGACCGTTAATCCCGCATCGATGCGCAGGGTGGGCTGACCGACGCCGACGGGCACGCTCTGGCCGTCTTTGCCGCACACGCCCACGCCGCTGTCGAGCGCGGTGTTGTTGCCGATCATGGAAACGTGTTTGAGCACTTCGGGGCCGTTGCCGATGATGGTGGCGCCTTTGACGGGGTATTGCGGTTTGCCGTTTTCCACCCACCAGGCTTCCGAGGCGGAAAAGACGAATTTGCCGCTGGTGATGTCGACCTGGCCGCCGCCGAAATTCACGGCGTAGATGCCTTTGTTGATGGAGGCGATGATTTCTTCAGGCTCGTAGCTGCCGTTTTCCATAAAGGTGTTGGTCATGCGCGGCATGGGGGCGGAGGCGTAGCTTTCGCGGCGGCCGTTGCCGGTGGGGGATACGCCCATCAGGCGGGCGTTGGTTTCGTCCTGCATGTAGCCCACGAGGATGCCGTCTTCGATGAGGGTGGTGCGGCCGGTTTCGTTGCCCTCGTCGTCGATGTTGAGCGAGCCGCGACGGTGGGTGATGTCGCCCTGATCGACCACGGTTACGCCCTTGGCGGCGACGCGCTCGCCGATGCGGCCGGAGAACACGCTGGTCTGTTTGCGGTTGAAATCGCCTTCGAGGCCGTGCCCTACGGCTTCGTGCAGCAGTACGCCCGGCCAGCCGCTGCCCAAGACGACGGTCATTTCGCCTGCGGGCGCGGGGCGTGATTCGAGGTTGGTGAGGGCTTGTTTGACGGCGGCTTCAACGTAGCCGCGCACGCGCTCGTCGTCGAAAAACTCGGGCCCGCCGCGCCCGCCGCCGCCCGCGCTGCCCATTTCGCGCCTATCGCCCTGTTTGGCAATGACGGTGACACTCAGGCGCACTAGGGGGCGGATGTCGGCGGCGTGGCGGCCATCGAGGCGGGCGATGTAGACCATGTCGTATTCGCAGGTCAGCCCGGCCATCACCTGCACGATGCGCGGGTCGGCGGCTTTGGCGGTTTCTTCGATGCGGTGGAGCAGGGCGATTTTGGCGGCGGCATCCATGCTGCGGATGGGGTCGGCATCGCCGTGGATGCGGCGGACGCTTTTTTCAGACGGCGTGCGCACGGCCGCTTTGCCGCCTGCGGCGCCGATGGCGCGCACGGTTTGCGCCGAGCGCCTGATGGAATCGATGTCGAGGCTGTCGGCGTAGGCAAAGGCGGTTTTGTCGCCCGACACGGCGCGCACGCCCGCGCCCTGGCTGATTTGGAAGCTGCCCGATTTGACCATGCCCTCTTCGAGATGCCAGCTTTCGTAGGCGGTGCGCTGGCAGTAGATGTCGGCGTAATCGACGTGGTGCGCGCCGATGAGGGCGAGGCTTTGGGCGAGGTTTCCGGCATCGAGGCCATTGGCGGCGAGCAGGTCACATCGGACGGTTTGGACGGTATCTTGGTGCGGCATAAGGATTTTCGCTGTTGCGGTTGGGGCGCGATTATACGGCATTGCCGCGGGGGCAGATACGCCGTTTCGTAACAGGAAAACGGCAAAAATATTCTCTTTAAAAACAATTTTCTAAAAATAAATCGGCAAAAAATTAAAATAAGCCTTGATAACCATTATTATTTGTATATAATACGCCCTACCGGCTCACCGGCCGGGCCATTAAACAACCTTGTTTCAGTCTTTCATATCAACTTTCTTGGAGATTCCTTTATACGATTCAGCCTTTTTCCTCGATACTCAAAAACCGAACCAAAGCACGAACCCGCAGCCTGAAACTGCGGGTTTGTGCCGTTTGGCGGCCGTCTGAACGGCTTTCAGACGGCCTTGTTATATAATCCGCCGCCTCCCGCAGAAAAGCCCGCAACATGACTCCCGAAACCCGAAAACAGCTCAAAATCAGCGACACCGCCGCCAAAAAGCTCGACAAGCTCAATGTGCATACCGCGTGGGATTTGGTGCTGCACCTGCCGCTGCGCTATGAAGACGAAACCCACATCATGCCGATTAAAGACGCGCCCGTCGGCGTACCGTGTCAGGTGGAAGGGGAGGTTTTGCATCAGGAAGTGATGTTCAAACCGCGCAAACAGCTTGTCGTGCAAATCGGCGACGGTGCGGGCAACGTGTTGTTTTTACGCTTTATCCACTTTTATCCCAGCCACCAAAAGCAAATGGCGGTGGGCAAACGCATCCGCGCCGTGGGCGAAATCAAACACGGTTTTTACGGCGACGAGATGATACATCCGAAAATCCGCGATGCCGAAACAAGCGGCCTGGCCGAGAGCCTCACGCCCGTTTATCCCACTGTAAACGGCCTCAACCAACCCACCCTGCGCCGCATCATTCAGACGGCCTTAGACACCACGCCGCTGCACGATACCCTGCCCGACGCGCTGTTAGGCCGTCTGAACCTGCCCCATCTGGCCGAAAGCCTGCGCCTGTTGCACGCGCCGCCGCCCGAGTTTACCGCCGCGCAGCTTTCAGACGGCACATTGCCCGCATGGCAGCGGCTCAAGTTTGACGAACTTCTGGCGCAACAGCTCTCCATGCGGCTGGCGCGGCAAAAGCGCGTCAGCGGCCAAGCCATGCCGCTCATCGGCGACGGCTCACTCAGCCAAGCCCTGCGCAACGCCTTGCCCTTCGCCCTTACCGGCGCACAAGAGCGCGCCGTAGCCGAAATCTGCCAAGACATGGCGCAAACCTTTCCCATGCACCGCCTGTTGCAGGGCGATGTGGGCAGCGGCAAAACCATCGTCGCCGCACTTTCCGCGCTCGCCGCCATCGAAGCCGGCGCACAAGTGGCCGTGATGGCGCCCACCGAAATTCTGGCCGAGCAACACTTTATCAAGTTTAAACAATGGTTTGAACCACTCGGCCTCGACATCGTATGGCTCTCCGGCAGCCAGCGCAAAAAAGCCAAAGACCAAGCCAAAGCCCTGCTTTCAGACGGCCTTGCCAAAATCGCCGTCGGCACGCACGCCCTGTTTCAAGACGATGTCGCCTTTCAAAACCTCGGCCTCGTGATTGTCGACGAACAACACCGCTTCGGCGTCGCCCAACGCCTCGCCCTGAAAAACAAAGGCCGCGACGTGCACCAGCTCATGATGTCCGCCACCCCCATTCCGCGCACCCTCGCCATGAGCTTTTTTGCCGACCTCGACGTATCCGTTATCGACGAACTGCCGCCCGGCCGCACCCCCATCCAAACCCGTCTCGTCAACAGCCTGCGCCGCACCGAAGTCGAAGGCTACCTGCTCAATATCTGCCGCAAAGGCCAACAGGCATACTGGGTCTGCCCCCTGATTGAAGAGAGCGAAACCCTCCAGCTGCAAACCGCCACCGAAACCCTGGAGCAGCTTCAGACGGCCTTGCCCGAACTTAACATCGGCCTTGTACACGGCCGTATGAAAGCCGCCGAAAAAGCCGCCGTGATGGCCGACTTTGCCGCAGGCCGTCTGAACGTACTCGTCGCCACCACCGTTATCGAAGTCGGCGTGGACGTACCCAACGCCGCCCTGATGGTCATCGAACACGCCGAACGCATGGGGCTGGCGCAGCTGCACCAGTTGCGCGGGCGCGTCGGGCGCGGCGCAGCCAAAAGCGTGTGCGTATTATTGTTTGCCGAACCATTAAGCGAACTCGCCAAAGCACGGCTCAAAGTGATTTACGAGCACACCGACGGCTTTGAAATCGCCCGCCAAGACCTCAACATCCGCGGCCCCGGCGAATTTCTCGGCGC
>CAMURX010000173.1 GCA_947097615.1 uncultured Neisseria sp.
GCTCGTCCAAGTCATCAAAGACCCCATCAACAGCAAAGGCGCGCGCCTGTCGACACAGATTTCGCTGGCCGGACGCTTCCTCGTCCACCTACCGCAGGAAGAGCACATCGGCGTGTCGCAGCGCATCGAAGACCACGGCGAGCGCCACAACCTGCGCGGCCGCCTCAACAGCCTGCTGCCGCCCGACTCCGCCCACGGCTACATCATCCGCACCAGCGCCGAAACCGCCACCGACGCCGAATTGCAGGCCGACATCAGCTACCTCACCAAAGTCTGGCAGGACATCCAGCAGCAGGCCAAAACCCTGAGTGCCGGTTCGCTGCTCTACCAAGACCTGCCCCTTAGCCTGCGCGTGCTGCGCGACATGTTCAGCAGCAACACCCGCGAAATCCTCGTCGATTCCAAAGAAAACTTCGCCAAAATGCAGCACTTCGCCGCCCAATACGTGCAGGACGCGGCCGACAAAATCAAACTCTTCTCGGGCGAGCGCCCCCTTTTTGAAACCCACAACGTCGAAGCCGAAATCAACCGCGCCCTACAACCGCGCGTCAGCCTCAATTTCGGCAGCTACCTCATCATCGAAGCCACCGAAGCCATGACGACGATAGACGTGAACACCGGCGGCTTTGTCGGCGCGCGCAACTTCGACGAAACCATCTTCAAAACCAACCTCGAAGCCTGCCACGCCATCGCGCGCGAGCTGCGCCTGCGCAATCTGGGCGGCATCATCATCATCGACTTCATCGACATGGCCTCCGAAGCCCACCGCGAAGCCGTGTTGCAGGAACTGGCCAAAGCCCTCAGCTTCGACCGCACCCGCGTTACCCTCAACGGCTTCACCAGCCTCGGCCTGGTAGAGTTGACGCGCAAACGCACGCGCGAAAACCTCAGCCATGTATTGTGCGAACCGTGCCCCACCTGTCAAGGCAGAGGCCGTCTGAAAACCCCGCAGACCGTCTGCTACGAAATCCAGCGCGAAATCGTGCGCGAAAACCGCCGCTTCGACGCCAAAGAATTCCGCATCCTCGCCTCGCCCGAGGTGATCGACCTGTTTCTCGACGAAGAATCCCAATCGCTGGCGATGCTGATCGACTTTATCGGCAAACCCGTGTCGCTGGCGGTGGAAAACAGCTACACGCAGGAGCAGTTTGACGTGGTGTTGGTTTAGCCAGCCAACCGTTTGACCTTGCCGACATATAGTGAAACAACACGAAAATCTACGGCGTTGCTGCCTTGTATCTTTCCGTGTTGGTTCACTATACAAAAGGCCGTCTGAAAAACCTTTCAGACGGCCTTTGCCGTTTTGGCTGCGCCGAAGCCGCGCTTTCAGACGGCCTCAAACGGCGCTTTACTGTATCTGCTGCTGCGCGGCGCGCACGGCGTTCTGGTCAGGATTGATCAGGATTTCGACGCGGCGGTTTTGCGCGCGGCCTTCGGCTGTGGCATTGGAGGCGACGGGCTGGTGCGAGCCGTGGCCGTAAACGGCAAGGCGGCTGCCGCTGACGCCGCGCGATTGCAGGAAGGTGGCGACGGCTTGGGCGCGGCGCTGCGACAGCGGGTCGTTGATGGCGTCGGAGCCTGTGTTGTCGGTGTGGCCGTTGATGGTAAGGGTGGTGTCGGGGTATTGGGTGAGGGTTTGCGCGGCGGCAGCGAGGGCGTTTTGCGCGTTGGTGCTGAGGGTGGCGCTGTTGGTCGGGAAGGTCACGTTTTCGGGCATCACCAGTTTGATCTGGTCGCCGCTGCGCTCGACGTTCACGCCGGTGTTGGCGAGGTTTTCGCGCAGTTTTTTCTCCTGGTAGTCCATGTAGCCGCCGATGCCCGCGCCGATGGCGCCGCAGGCCAGCGCGGAATTGCGCGCGCCTTTGCTGCCGTGGCTCAATGCGCCGATGATGCCGCAGACGGCGGCGCCGCCGAGGCCGAAGGAGGCGGTTTTGCTGGCTTTCTGCGTGCCGTCGGCGTAGGTGATGCAGCCGCTGAGAGCAAGGGATGCGGCAATAGCGGTGACGATGAGAGAGTTAAACAGTTTCATGTGTCGTCCTTTCTAAAATCGGTAATGTAAAGATTGCGGAGCGGCGGAATATAGTCCGAGGGTGCGGGCGGCAGAAGCGGCCTTAACGTGAAATTACCCGCGCTTTACCGTTTGGCGCGTTTTCGCTGCCGCCAGTACATGCGCCAGCGGATTTTGACGTCGTAGCCGACCGAGCCTGCGCCAAACCAGAAAAGAAGGGCGGACACGGGCAGGGTGAAGTGGTAGCCGAGGCGGTGGTAGCCCCAGGCGCCGGTAAAGCCGCCGCAGAGGAAGGCGGCGGCCAGCAGAAGGAGCAGGCGCATTTTGGGTTTGTTGACGCGCACGTCGGGCAGGCGGGGATTGGTGCTGCGGCGGTAGTAGAGGACTTTGGCCAGCTCGATGCCGAGGTCGGTGACGGTGCCAGTCATGTGGGTGGAGCGGATAACGCCGCCGGAGAGGACGGTGAGGACGGTGTTGTGCATGCCCATGATGAAGCACAAAAGCAGCAGGGTGGGCGGGGCGAAGATTTTGCCGTAGTGCGCCAGGGCGACGCCGAGCAGGCCGAACACCAGCAGATAAAAGCTTTCCAGCCACATCGACAGGCCGTAGCCGCTGCGGAAACGCTGGCGTTTCGCCCACAGTATCGTCCAGCTCGAATGCGCCGCGCCCAGCAGGAAGGCGAGCACGCCCGCCAGCATCACCGCCGCGCCTTCCCAGTCGCCGAGAAAGGCGGCGTCGGCCGCGCCGGACATCGCGCCGCTGACGTGTGAGGTATAGCTTTTGACGGCGAAAAAGCCGCCCGCGTTAATCGCGCCGGCAAGAAAGGCCATGATGCCGCACAGGGCGCGGAAACCGGAAACGGTGATTTCGCAGTTGTGCAGGTAGGGTTTGTCGGCCTGCCAGAAGGGCTGGTGGTGGGGGCGGTAGATCGGTTTCTGATGCGGCGGCCGCGCTTGCATGGTGGTCGGATTCGGATGAAGGGTTGTCGGAAAACGGTTTGAGGCCGTCTGAAAAGGCGGGAAACGGGGTTTCAGACGGCCTCTGCGTGCGGACTCAGGTGCGTATCTGCCCGTCGCCCAGCACGATCCATTTTTGCGAGGTGAGGCCGTGCAGGCCGACGGGGCCGCGGACGTGGATTTTGTCGGTGGAAATGCCGATTTCCGCGCCGAGGCCGTATTCGAAGCCGTCGGCGAAGCGGGTGGAGGCGTTGACCATCACGCTGGCCGAATCGACGGCGCGCAGGAACGTTTGCGCGCGGCCGAGGTGTTCGGTGACGATGCTGTCGGTGTGGCCGCTGCCGTGGCGGTTGATGTGTTCGACGGCTTCTTGCGCCGAGTCAACGATTTTCACCGACAAAACGGGGGCGAGGTATTCGGTGTCCCAGTCTTCGTCTGAGGCCGTCTGAATATCGGGCAGAACGGCCAGCGTGCGCGGGCAGCCGCGCAGTTCCACGCCTTTTTCGCGGTAGCGCGCGGCCAGCGGTGGCAGCAGCTCGGCGGCGCGCGCTTCGTGCACCAGCAGGGTTTCCATGGTGTTGCAGGTGCCGTAGCGCGAGGTTTTGGCGTTGAAGGCGATGTTGACGGCTTTTTCGGCGTCGGCGAACTCGTCGAGATAAACGTGGCAGATGCCGTCGAGGTGTTTGATAACGGGCACGCGGGCTTCGGCGGCGATGCGCGACACCAGCGATTTGCCGCCGCGCGGGATAACGACGTCGATCAAATCGGGGCTTTGCAGCATGGCGCCGACGCCCTCGCGGCCGGTGTGTTCGATAAAGGCGACGGCGTCGGCGGGCAGGCCGTTTTCGTGCAGCGCCTGACGGATGAGTTTGGCAATCGCGCCGTTGCTGTTCACCGCTTCGCTGCCGCCGCGCAGCACGCAGGCGTTGCCCGATTTCAGGCACA
>CAMURX010000174.1 GCA_947097615.1 uncultured Neisseria sp.
CGGCTTCGATTTCGTTCATCAGCTTCATGGCTTCGATGATGCACAAGGTGTCGCCCGCTTTGACGCTTTGGCCGACTTCGACGAAGGGGGCGCTGGTGGGGCTGGCGGCGCGGTAGAAGGTGCCGACCATGGGCGATTTCTGCGCGGCGGAGAGGTCGCGGGCGGCGGGTGCTGCGGGTGCGGCAGGGGTTGGGGCTGCGGCGGGAGCCGGTGCGGCGGGCGCTGCTTGGACGGGGGCGGGTGCGTAAACGGTTTGCGCCACGGTGGAACGGGTGATGCGTACTTTTTCTTCTCCTTCGGTGACTTCGATTTCGGCGATGCCGGATTCTTCCACCAGATCAATCAGCTTTTTGAGTTTGCGTAAGTCCATTCGGGTTTCCTTGGAAAATATTGTGCCACCGCAAAGTGCGGTTGCAGAGGGGTGTTTTGTGGCGCGGGCGGGGCGGCAAAATGCGCCCGGCAAGGCGGCAATAGGCGCGCATTTTTACCAAAATGCGGCGGAAAGTCCAGCGAAATGTTGGGAAACGGCGGGTTTGGCGGCGTTTGTTTTTCCGTATGGCGCGCGGGCTTCGGAAGGCCTGTCCGTAGGGGGCGGAAATGTTTTCAGACGGCCTGCAACAGGGTGCAGGCCGTCTGAAAAGGGCGGGTCAGCCTGCCAGTTGGGCGTATTGTTCCGCGTTAAGCAGGGCGTCGTAGTCGGCGGGGTTGTCGGGTTGGATTTTGAAGAACCAGCCCGCGCCGTAGGGGGCGCTGTTGGCGGTTTCGGGGGCGGAGGCAAGGGCTTCGTTTACTTCGAGCACTTCGCCGGCAATCGGGGCGTAGACGTCGGAGGCGGCTTTGACGGATTCGACGACGCCGGCCTGCTCGCCCGCGGCCAGTTTGGCGCCGGTTTCGGGCAGCTCGACGAACACGATGTCGCCCAAAAGTTCCTGCGCGTGGAAGGTAATGCCGACGGTGACGGTGCCGTCTTCTTCGCGGCGCAGCCATTCGTGGCTGTCGACATATCTGAGTTCGGCGGGGATGTTGCTCATGGTTTGTTCTCCGTTTAAGGGTTAAGAATTGTTTGGGTGTGTAAGGATAGCAGGCTTGCCGTGGTTTGGGAATATCGGTATTTAACGCGGGGCGGGTGCATAATGCGGCAGGCATCCGCCGTTTTACGCAGGAGAAAAGCGATGAAAAAAATGTTGGTTTTGACCGCCGCGCTGTTTGTGTCTTCGGGTGCGGGCGCGGTCGATTATCTGATCAGCAGCGAGAAGAGCGAGCCGCCGGTTATCATCATCCACGAGCCTTACGGGCGCGGGCACTATATGCCTTATCCGCCGCCTCCGCCGCCGCGTCCGTATTTCCGCGACGACAGCGGCAGCGGGCAGTCGATCAGGTTCGGCCAAAACACCATCCGTTTCAGCAACAGCCCGCCGGATACTGTCGAGAGCCGCAGTTTCGGCGTCCACGGCTATTATGAAGATGTTTATCCGCCGCCGCGCCGCTACCGTCCTGCGCCGCCGCCGCGTGCTTATTATTGGCGGCGTTAGAAGTGGGTTTGCGCCGTATGAAGGCCGTCTGAAAAGTTTCAGACGGCCTTTTGCTTTGCGGGTTTACAGCTGTCGGAAGTGCGGCAGGAAGGCGGGAATGCCGGGCAGCATGCCGACCGCGCCCATGGCGGCGCAGAGAATGACGAAGCCTGCGGCGGGCACGATAACGCGGCCGACGAAGCCCAGTCCGGCGCTGCGTTCTTTGCAGCCGATGAGGCCGAGGTTGTCGAGCAGCATGGTGAGCGACCAGCCGAACACGGGGTTGACCAGCGCCGAGGAGAAAACGACGATGGCGGCGGACTGAGTGGTTTTGCCTTTGCGCGTCATTTCCATGCCCGCTTCAAGCAGGGGAATATACACGCCGACCACAAGCGCCACGCTCAATACGGGCTGCCACACGGCCAAGTCCATCGGATAGCCCCAAATGCCCGCCGTAATGCAGAAGAGGGCGGTGAGGATGGCGCCGGCGGGAATCGGGCGCTTGGCGATGGAGGCGGGAACGATGTATGTGCCCCACGAGGAGGTGAAGTTCGCGCCGCCGAGAAACGAGCCCGCGGCCTGGCGCATGGCGCAGCTGACCATGGTGTCGTCGATGTTCATGTGCGCTTTTTCCGCTTTTTCGGGATAGCTCAGTTTTTGGAAGACCTGGTGGCCGAGGAAATCGGGCGACCACATGGCGACGGCGAGCACGGCGAAGGGGAAAACGACGAGGAAACTGTCGGCCGTCGGCCAGCCGAGCATCCAGCCCGTGTTTTCGCCCCACCAGTAGGACGGGCTCATCGGCGGCAGGCCGGGTGCGGTTTTAAACGAAAAAGGTGCGCCGAGGACGAAGGCGGTGACGCCTGCCAAAAGGCAGCCCAGCGGCACGGCCAGCCAGCGTTTCTGCCAGTGTTCGAGTAGGGCGTAGAGCACGATGGTGCCCAGTATCACGACGAAGGCGATGTGCGGCATGCCGAAGCCGCCTGCCCAGTCGAACAGTTTTTTCACCTGCCCCGTCGTGCCGATAAAGCCCAGATAGAGCAGCAGGCCGCCGCAGACGCCGTTGCCCGTCAGCTTCGCCATCAGGCTGCCGCCTTTGGTGATGCCGAGGATGAAGCCGAACAGGGCAATCAGGATGCCGAAGGCCAGCGGGTGTCCGCCTGCGGCGACTACGACGGGAATCAGCGGAATCAGCGGGCCGTGCGTGCCGGGCAGGTTGGCGGTGGGCAGGAAAAAGCCCGACAAGAGCAGGATGAACAGCGAGGCGATGAGCAGCTCGTAGCGCACGTTTTCCAAAATAAAGCCTTCGGGCAGCCCTAAGGGGCCGGCGAAGGCGGCGGCCACCGCGCCCACCATCACCACTTTGCCGATGGTGCCGGCGAATGCGGGAATCAGGTCTTCCCATTCGAAACGGAAGTCGCGCAGCGGCAGGTTGGCGCGCCAGCGCTTCGGTTGCAGGATTTCCAGTTCGTGGTCGAGATAGGCTTCGCGGGTGGCGAAGTCGGAGGCGGGTTTGTGTAATTGCGAATAGCTTTTTTCGATGGTCTCACTCATATTTTTCTTCTCCGTTGGTCTGTTTCAGACGGCCTGCCGTGTTTGCATGGAGGCCGTCTGAAAAGCAGTATAGTTAATTTGTGTAATTGCGTGTAATCCAAAATGGTGATGGCAGCCATCAGGCAGACGGAAGGAGACGGATTTTCTTGATGGAAAAGAATGATGTAAGAAGAGATGCCGTCTGAAAACGAAAGCATACATTGGTTAAGGATGCAGACATTCGTTTTCAGACGGCCTTTTTGCGGCGGTGCTTTACAGCGGGCGCAGGCGGTAGAGGGTGGTGGTTTCGCGGCTGCGGGCAAAGGCGAGCGGGTCGGACGGGTCGGCTGCCTTGGCGTGGACGGGGAGGGTGTGCAGGGTTTCGATAAGGGCGAGGGAGGCCGTCTGAAAGAGGGTGGGCAGGAAATCCGCCGTGCGCAGGCCGAGGTGTTCGGCGAGGTCGGACATGACAAGCCAGATTTCGCCGCCGTCGTTCAGGTGCTGCTGTGCGCCGCTGAGAAAGCCGCGCAGCATGGCGTGGCCGGGGTCGTAGAGGGCGGTTTCGACGGCGGAGGTGGGTTTGGCGGGCAGCCAGGGCGGATTGCAGACGATAAGGTCGGCGCGTCCGGCGGGGAAGAGGTCGGCGGCTTCGACGGCGATTTGCTGCGCGAGGCCGAGGCGGGCGGTGTTGGCGGCGGCGCAGGCGAGGGCGCGGGGGTTGTTGTCGGTGGCGGTGATGCGGGTGATGCCGCGTTTGGCGAGCAGGGCGGCGAGTACGCCCGAGCCTGTGCCGATGTCGAAGGCCGTCTGAAAGCGCGGGGGGAGTTCGGCCTGCATGACGCGGTCGAGATA
>CAMURX010000175.1 GCA_947097615.1 uncultured Neisseria sp.
GGACTTGGCTTCTGCGGCGATCAATGATTTGGCATTGCGTTCTACATTGTGTCTTCGCCAAATACCTGATGCCACAATTCGCGCACGGTTTGGTAGTGTGCCGCCAATTCTTCGTCGTTTTCCGCAACGGCGGTGTCGCGCAGTTTGGTGTCGTGCTGGCAGGCGCGGTAATGGCGGTAGGCGCGGCGGGCGCGCCCGGCCAGCGCGGGGTCGATTAGGCCGTGTTCGGCGGCGGTTTCGAGCAGGGCGATGTTGCCGGTGTTGTCCATGAGTGCGGGGCAGTCGGTGGCGTGGGCGAGTATCAGGTATTGGACGATGAATTCGACATCGACGATGCCGCCGCGCACGTATTTGATGTCGGTGGGCAGCGGGGGATGGGCGGCGGTGATTTTTTCGCGCATGGAGAGTATTTCCCGCCGCAGGGCGGCAGGGTCGCGCCTTAGGCCGAGTATGCGGCGGCGGGTGTCTTCGAATTGGCGGCCGATGTCGGGGTTGCCGCAGACGAAGCGGGCGCGGGTCAGGGATTGGTGTTCCCATGTCCATGCGTTTTCGTGCTGGTATTTGTCGAAGGCGGCGGTGCTGTGGACGGGGAAGCCGTCGTCGCCGTTGGGGCGCAGGCGCAGGTCGATATCGTAGAGTGTGCCGGCGGCGGTGCTGCCGGACAGCCATGTGGTCAGGCGGTTCGCCAGTCGGGCGTAGGTCTGCCCTGCCTCTTGGCCGGGGTCGTCAAACAGGTAGACCAAATCCAAGTCGGATGTGTAGCCGAGTTCTTTGCCGCCGAGTTTGCCGTAGCCGATGATGGCGAAGGCGGGTTCGTCGCGGTGTTTTTTCGGCATCTGCCGCCATGTGTGCTGCAGGGTTTGGTTGAGTATGGTGTCGGCCAGATGGGAGAGTTGGTCGCTGACGGCTTCAACCGTCCATCTGCCGGACAGGTCTTGTACGGCCAGTCGGAAAGTGTGGGCGTGGTGGAAGTGGCGCAGGGTGTCCATTTTGGCTTCGGCATCGTCGCAGGCGGCCAGTGCGGCGGCCAGTTCGGCCTGCTGCTGCGGCCAGTCGGGTCGGTTGTCGGTCAGCTGCGCGCTCAGGAGTTCGTCCAGCAGGATGGGGTGTTGTTGCAGGTAGGCGGCTATCCACGCGCTTTGGCTCATGAGTTCGGCCACGCGGGTGAGTTCGTTGGGGTACTCGAGCAGGAAGGCGAGATAGGACGGGCGGCGGCTGACGGTTTCGAGAAAGTCGGTCAGGCGCGACAGGGTTTCGGTCGGGCGGCGGGTGTCGGCGGCGGCCTGGATGATTTGGGGCATAAGTGCGTCGAAACGGGGCTGGCTGCGCGGCGACAGGCTGCGGTAGCGGGGGCTTTGGCGCAATGCGTGCAGGCGGCGAACGGTGTCTTCGGCTTCGAATCCCGCCTGTTGCAACAGGGGGATGTGTTCTTCGGCAGGTTCGAGCCATAGGGCGGCAAAGCGGGCGGCAGGCTGCTCTTCGGGTTCGGAAAGGATGTTGTCGAATTCGGCGGTAACGGCGGCGCGGTGCGCGTTCAGGCCGTCTGAAAAGGCTTCGTAGTCGGTGTAACCCATGCTTTCGGCCAAGAGTTGCCGCTGTACGCCATCTTGCGGCAGGGTTTGGGTTTGCAGGTCATCCCAGTATTGCAGGCGGTGTTCGAGTTGGCGCAGGAAGCGGTAGGCTTCGAGCAGGGTGTCGGCGGTATGGGCGGGGATGATGTTTTGGACGGCGAGTTGGCGCAGGGTTTCCTGCGTGCCTTTCAGTTGCAGGGTTTTCAGACGGCCTGCGCGTATCATTTGGAAGATTTGGGCGATGAATTCGATTTCGCGTATGCCGCCCGCACCGAGTTTGATGTTGTCTTCCATGCCTTTTTTACCGACTTCGGCGCGGATTTGGCGATGCAGGCCGCGCATGGCTTCGTAGGCGTTGTAGTCGAGATATTTGCGGAAGACGAAGGGGCGGACGATGGCGGCGATGTCGTTTGCGCCGGGCGTGATGACGCGGCCTTTGCACCACGCATAGCGTTCCCATTCGCGGCCGTGGGTGATGAGGTATTGTTCGAGTGCGGCTTCACTCCACACCAGCGCGCCCGCGTCGCCGTCGGGGCGCAGGCGCATATCGACGCGGAATACTTGGCCGTCGGGGGTAATGTCGTTTAGCAGGGCAATCAGTTTTTGCCCGACTTTGGTGAAAAATTCCTGATTGTCGCGTTCGCGCCGCCCGTTTGTCGTGCCGCCTTCGGGATAGGTGAAAATCAGGTCGATGTCGGACGAGACGTTCAACTCGCCGCCGCCCGCCTTGCCCATGGCGACGACGGTGAGAAACTGGGCTTCGCCGCTGTGGCGGCCCGTGGGCGTGCCGTAAAGCCCGACGTAGTAGCCGTAGGCATAGTCCAGCGCGGTATTGACGGCGAAATCGGCAAAACGGGTGATGGTTTGGGTTACTTCGTCCAGGCTGCTCAATCCGTTCAGGTCGCGCACGGCGATTTGGGCGACGACGTGCCGCCGCAATATCCTGAGCTGCCGCGCCAAACCGGCTTCGTCTTCGTTTTCCCGCAACGCCTGCCAGTCGGCGAAGTGGCGGAAGTCGTCTTCGGACAACTGCCGCGCCGTCCAGTCGGCCAGCAGGTTCAAGTCCAGCGTGTTGCTGTCGAGGCAGCGGGCGAGAAAGCGGGAATGGCGGCGGGCATGGGCAAACAGTTCGGCGGTGTTCACGGCGCGGTCTTTCGGTGAATGGGAATAAACGGGATTATAAGGCCGTCTGAAAACGCCGTCTGCGGTAAAACCGCACAAACCGCACCTTTTAACCGCCCAAGCGTCTTTCCACCGCCTGCCAAACGGCCTCGGTCGGAATCGCCGTCAGCAGCGAACGTTCGTCGCGCGTGTCTATTTGGTCGGGATGCGGCAGTTCGCCGTAGTCGCCCGCCCAAACCACGGTGGCGCGGTCGGAATACGGCCGCCAGTTTTCCAGGCGCGTGGGGCCGAACAGCGCGACCTGCGGTTTGTCGAGTGCGGCGGCGATGTGCATGGGCACGGAGTCTACCCCGACAAACAATTCCGCGCCTTCGATGGCGGCAGCCAACTCACGCAGATTGAGCGTACCGTCCAACACGAACAGCGGCGCGTCTTCAGACGGCACGACCTGCCGCCGAACCGCTTCCAACATCGCATGTTCGCGCGCGTCGGGTGCGGCGGTCAAAACCACCGTACGGCCGCCGTCAATCAGCCTTTGCACGATTTGCGCCGTGTTTTCAGACGGCCAGCATTTGAAAAACCAGCGCGACCCCGGATGCAGCAAAACATAATCCTGACCCGTCCAACCCTGTTGCGCCAGCTTCTGCCGCAACGACGCGCGGACGGCATCCGAAACCGCCATCCGCACGCGCCCCGATTCGGCAGCGGGCAGATTCAACGGCGAAAGCAGGTGCAGATTGCGCTCGACGACATGCACGCCTTCCCGCTGCCGCAAGACCGAAGTGTGCATCCGCCGCCAAAGCCCGTTGCCGCCGCGCGCGCGCGGATACGCCAACCGAACGGGCGCGCCGCTGAAAACCGCCGCCAAGCCTGCCCGCCAACGGTCGGAATAATTCAAAACCACATCGTAGCCTTGGGCGCGTATCCCGCGCAGCAGCGCATACTCCTGCCGCAACTGATACCCGACACCCTGCTTCTTCCAATTCCTATCCACTGTCAAAACGCGACGGATAAGCGGATTATCGGCAACAATGTCTTCCATACCCTTGTACACCAGCATATCGACCGCGCAATCGGGTTCGGCCTGTTTCAAAGCATCGGCGGCGGCAGTGGCCAGCAAAACATCGCCGTGGTGCATAAGTTGGATGATCAAGATGGTTTCAGACGGCATAATTTGGACAGGTA
>CAMURX010000176.1 GCA_947097615.1 uncultured Neisseria sp.
TCTGCCCGAGCTGCTGTCGGCGCAAAGCACGCAGGAATGGCAGCTTGCCTGCGCGCGCCTGCTGCTGGGCGCGGCGGATTTGAGCTTTGTTTCCGTGTGGAGTCCGACCATGCTGCTGCTTTTTGTGCAGACCATGCAGACGCGTCAGGACGATATTCTGGCAACCGTTGCCGACCCGCGCCGCCGCGCTCTGCTCTCCCGCGCCTTGTCGCGCGGCACGCCCGACACCCGCGCCATCTGGCCGCGCCTCGATACCGTCAGCTGCTGGACAAGCCACACCGCCGCCGCGCCCGCCGATGCGCTGCGGCAGCTGTTTCCCCATGTATTTATTGAAGGCAAAGGGCTGCTGGCGACGGAGTTTGCGGGCAGCATTCCGTTTGCTCCGCTGGGGAGGCCGTCTGAAAGGCCGTCTGAAAACGCTAACAGCCTTTCAGACGGCCTCCCCACGCTTCTAGCCATAGACAGCCATTTCTACGAATTTGCCGACGCCGACGGCATCGTACCCGCCTGGCAGACGCGCGCAGGCGGCGATTACCGCCTGATTGTCACCACCCAGGGCGGGCTGTACCGCTACGACACGGGCGATTATGTGCGCGTACACGCGCTGCACAGCGGTGTGCCCGAAATCGAATTTGTCGGACGCGGCAGCCTGAGCAGCGATTTGTGCGGCGAAAAGCTCAACGAAGCCTTTGTCCGCACCGCCATGGAAACCGTGTCGCCCGATTTGGCGCAACGCGCCCTGTTGCAGGGCGTGCAGGACGCGCCGCCGTATTACCGCCTGCTGTCGGCCGATGCCCAAACCGCGCACCATTCCGCTCTAGCGGCGCGGCTGGACGAAGCCCTTTGCGCCAACCCGCAATACGCCTACGCCCGCCGCACCGGCCAGCTCGCCGCCCTGCGGGTGCACTTCTGCGCCGACCCGCAGGCTTACGCGGCGCGTTTTTTCCGCGCGGAACAGCGGTTTGCCGTGCGCAAAATCCCGCTGCTGCTGCCGCCCGTCGCAAAAGGCGGGGAGGCCGTCTGAAAGCGCGGCTGCGCAGAGTCAATAATGGCAGCGGAAGTTTTCAGACGGCCTCAAAGCCCGCAGAGGCCGTCTGAATTTGCACCACAAGCAGGATATACCGCCCCGCGACGCACGCGGTTTCCGCGTCCCAAAGACAGTTTGAAGAACGAAAAACTGCCTGAAAACGCAGCTTTCAGACGGCCTCAAAACGCATAGAAAACAAAGAAAAGGAACACCCCATGAACACTCCCGACACTCCCGCCGCCAACGGCCTGCACAATTACTGGTATATCGCCGCGCGCGAAAAAGACGTGCGCAAAAAGCCGCAGGCCGTGCGGCTTTTCGGGCGGCACTACGCCGTTTTCCATCAGGGCGGCGGCCGCTATGCCGCGCTTGTCGACTGCTGCCCGCACCGCAACGTGCCGCTGTCGATCGGCAAAGTGGAAAACGGCTGCCTCAAATGCGCCTACCACGGCTGGTCGTTCGACGGCGACGGCAGGCTGGCGGAGATTCCCGCCCTGTGCGGCTGCGCCACGCCCGACGTGCGCGTGCCCGCCGTACACTGCACGGCGCAGGACGGCTATGTCTGGCTGTGTATCGGCACGCCCGCCACGCCCGCGCCGCTGCCCTTCGCCTGCATAAACGAAGCGGGCTACACCACCTTCCGTATGAAAACCCGCTTCGCTGCGCCGGTGGACTGGTGTTTGGAAAACTTCCTCGACTGCCCGCACGCGGTGTATGTGCACAACTCCTGGTTCCGCGCCCCCACCGGCAAACCCGTGCGCGCCCTGTTGCGCCGCAATGCCGACGGCGCGCAAATCGAATACGCAAACGAGCCGCGCGAAAAAAGCCTGGTGTGGAAACTGCTGCAAAACAGCGACACCGAAATGTCGCACACCGACCGCTTCATCGCCCCCGCCACCTCGCGCGTCGACTACCGCTTCTCCGACGGCAAACACTACATCGTCACCTCCTCCTGCACGCCGCTCGACGACACCACCACCGAAGTGCACACCGTCGTCAGCTACCGTTTCGGCCGTCTGAACCCGCTGATACGCCTCGTTTTCGAGCCGCTGTCGCACTTCATCATCGGCCAGGACGTCGCCATGATGAAACAGCAGCGCGACAATATCGACCGCTTCGGCGGCCGCGCGCGATTCTGCAACAGCGCCGCCGACCTCCTGATGCCCGAAATCACCTCATGGCGGCAAACTCTCGCCGCAGGCGGCACGCCCGAAGCCGCAGGCATCGTGCGCGAACAGGAGCTGCATTTGTGAAACGCGCCTTTCAGACGGCCTCCCTCGCCATGCTCGCCGCCTCGCTGCTGTTTTATGTCTGGCAGAACCATTTTGCCGCAGCGGGCGGGCAAATCGCCCTACCCAAAGCCCTGTGGCTGGGCGCAACCGTCCTGTTCTGGCTGGTGCTGCCGCCCGCCGTGTTCTGCTCCCAACACGTTTCAGGCCGTCTGAAAGCCGCCTACCTCCTTTTCTGGCTGCCCATGCTCGCCCGCGCCCTCGCCGAAATCGTTTTGATGTACGGCCTCAACCGCTGGCAGTACGCCTACGGCATCGCCCACGACCTGCTCAGCATCGCCATCCTCCTGCCCGCCGCCTGGCTGTGCCGCCGCGAAACCCCGCGCCCGCTCGCCGCCCACCTTGCCGTGCTCGCCGCCATGTTCGCTGCCGAAACCTGTTTCGCCGCCTACATCGCCGCCTTCCACCGCCACCACCCGCACGCCGAAGTGTGGTTTATCGGCTGGGAAACGCCGCATCTGGCCAACCAAACCGCCACCGCCCTCCTCCTCGCTGCCCTCGCCTATTGGCTGACCCGTCTGACCCGCAAACTGCCATGAACAAACTCACCACCCGCACCCTCGCCCCGCAAACCCTGTCCGCACAACAAACCGCCGCACTCTACGCCCTCTACGAGCGCTACTACGGCGGCACCACGCCCGAACTCTTCCGCCGCGACCTCGGCGAAAAAGACCATATCCTGCTGCTCGAAGACACCGACGGACAAATACGCGGCTTCACCACCCTCAAAACCATCCCCTTCACCGACAACGGCCGCGCCGCCCGCGCCGTTTTCTCCGGCGACACCATTATCGACCACCGCTTTTGGGGCGAACAAACCCTGCCGCTGGCCTGGTGCGCCCTGGCAGGCCGTCTGAAAGCGCAAATGCCCGACGCCCCGCTCTACTGGCTCCTAATCGTCAAAGGCGACCGCACCTACCGCTACCTCAACGTATTCAGCAAAACCTACTACCCCAACCGCCGCCACCCCACCCCGCCCGACATCCAACAACTCATCGACCGCCTCGCCGCCGACCGCTTCGGCGCGCACTACCACCCCGATAGCGGCCTCGTGCGCTACCCGCAATCGCAAGGCCACCTGAAAAGCGAATGGCTGAACGAAAAAACCGCCGCCCACCCCGAAGCCGCCTACTTCCGCCGCCGCACCCCCCGCCACGCCGAAGGCGAAGAACTCGTCTGTCTCACCCTGCTCGAAGCCGAAAACCTGCGCTCCTTCGCCCTGCGCGGTTTTCTCGACGGACTGGCGCAGGGCGCTTTGTAAACAAGAGCACCGCACCCGTACGGGCAACAAAAGGCCGTCTGAAAACCCCGTTTCGGGTTTCAGACGGCCTTTTCAGACGGCCTGAGACCTTTGCAAAATCCCCCCCAAAATCCCCTAAATTCCCACCAAGACATTTAGGGGATTTCTCATGAGCACCTTCTTCCAACAAACCGCACAAGCCATGATTGCCAAACACATCGACCGCTTCCCACTGTTGAAGTTGGATCAAGTGATTGATTGGCAGCCGATCGAACAGTACCTGAATCGTCAAAGAACCCGTTACC
>CAMURX010000177.1 GCA_947097615.1 uncultured Neisseria sp.
CACACCCGTGAGGATACCAGCACCTGAAGCTGGCGCGTCTACCAATTCCGCCACCCGGGCTTTGCTTTAATATCCGTCTTGCGTTAAAGTAACGCCCGACCGAAAGGGCGCATTATATATCCCCATTAAGGAATGTCAATCAGAAAAATGAAGAAAAAAGCTAAACCTTTAAGCCTTCGGGAAAAAGACCCGTTTTTGGCACGCGAGCAGCAGCGCTACGAGTTCCCCCTGCCCAGCCGCGAATGGATTATCGAAATATTGGAAAACGAGGGCGTGCCGCTGTCCATGCCCGCGCTGGCGGAAAAACTCTCCATCAGCGAAGCGGAATACGAATTTTTCGAACGCCGTCTGAAAGCGATGGCGCGCGACGGGCAGATTCTCATCAACCGCCGCGGCGCGGTGTGCGCCGGGCAGAAACTGGAGCTGGTCAAATGCCGTATCGAAGCGCACAAAGACGGCTTCGGTTTTGCCGTACCCGTTGACAAGCTGCCCAAACAGGCCGATTTCGTTTTATACGAACGGCAGATGCGCAACCTGATGCACGGCGACATCGTCACCGTCCGCCCCGCCGGCACCGACCGCCGCGGCCGCCGCGAAGGCGAAGTGCTCGACATCATCGAACGCGCGCAAACCGACGTCGTCGGCCGCTTCTACCTCGACCACGGCGTCGCCATCATGGAGCCCGAAGACAAGCGTCTCAACCGCGCCATCCTGCTCGAACCCGATTCCGTCGCCGCCCTCCAACCGCAGCAGGGACAAGTCGTCGCCGCACGCATCGAAAGCTACCCGCACAACCACCAGCCCGCCGTGGCCCGCCTCACCGAAGTGCTGGGCGACTACGCCGACAGCGGCATGGAAATCGAAATCGCCGTGCGCAAACACCGCCTGCCGCACGAATTTTCCGCAGCCTGCGCCAAAGCCGCCGCCAAAATCCCCGACAAAGTCCGCCCCGCCGAGCGCAAAGGCCGCGAAGACCTGCGCCAACTGCCGCTGATCACCATCGACGGCGCCACCGCCCGCGACTTCGACGACGCCGTTTACGCCGAAAAACAAGGCCGCAACTACCGCCTCGTCGTCGCCATCGCCGACGTCAGCCACTACGTCCGCCCGGGCGAACCCATCGACCGCGACGCCTACGAGCGCGCCACCAGCGTCTACTTCCCGCGCCGCGTCATCCCCATGCTGCCGGAAAACCTTTCCAACGGCATCTGCTCCCTCAATCCTGAGGTCGAGCGCCTGTGCATGGTGTGCGACATGACCGTCACCTACGCCGGCAACATCAAAGAATACCGCTTCTACCCCGCCGTGATGCGCTCGCACGCACGCCTCACCTACGACCAAGTCTGGCAAAACCTCGAAGCGGGCGGCGACTACCCGCACAAAAACCAAATCGAAACCCTCTACAAACTCTTCCAAATCCTGCACAAAAAACGCGCGCAGCGCGGCGCGATGGAGTTTGAAACCGTCGAAACGCAAATGCTGTTTGACGACCACGGCAAAATCGAGCGCATCGTCCCCGTCGTGCGCAACGACGCCCACAAACTTATCGAAGAATGCATGCTGGCCGCCAACGTCTGCGCCGCCGACTTCCTCATCAAAAACAAACACCGCGGCCTCTTCCGCAACCACCTCGGCCCTACCCCCGAAAAACTCGCCGCCCTGCACGAACAACTCGCCCTGCTCGGCCTCAGTCTCGGCGGCGGCGACAAACCCACCCCCAAACACTACGCCGAGCTTGCCGAAAAAATCAGCGGCCGACCCGACCGCGAACTCATCCAAACCATGCTCCTGCGCTCCATGCAGCAGGCCGTATACGAAGCCGAAAACCAAGGCCACTTCGGCCTCGCCTACGAGCATTACGCCCACTTCACCTCCCCCATCCGCCGCTATCCCGACCTCATGGTGCACCGCGCCATCAAAGCCGTGCTCGAAGGCGGCGCCTACGCCCCCGAATCATGGAACGAAGCGGGCGTGCACACATCCGCCTGCGAGCGCCGCGCCGACGACGCCTCCCGCGACGTCGAAAACTGGCTCAAAACCTACTACATGCGCGACAAAGTCGGCGAAACCTTCGACGGCCGCATCACCGGCATGGCCAACTTCGGCCTATTCGTCACCCTTGACGACATCCACATCGAAGGCATGGTGCACATCAGCGACTTGGGCGAGGACTATTTCCACTACCGCCCCGAAGTCATGCGTATCGAAGGCGAACGCAGCGGCATCCGCTTCGAAATGGGCGGCCACGTCACCGTCCGCGTCACCCGCGCCGACCTCGACACCAGCAAAATCGACCTCGCCCTCATCAGCGGCGGCGAAGGAAAACGCCAACGCGGTAGACAAAAAAACGAAACAGCCGCGCAGCCCGCAGCGCCGCAGAACAGGCCGTCTGAAAGCACAGCTTCAACAGAATCAAAACAGCAGCAAGACACCCCCGCCAAAAGCCGCAAACGCAAGCGCAGCGGGAAAAAGGCCGAAGCCGCAGCCGCCCCGCAAACAGCAGCACCTCAGGAAAGGCCGTCTGAAAGCACAGCTTTAACAGAGTCAAAACAGCAGCAAGACGCCCCCACCAAAAGCCGCAAACGCAAGCGCGGCGGGAAAAAGGCCGAAGCCGCAGCCGCCCCGCAAACAGCAGCACCTCAGGAAAGGCCGTCTGAAAGCACAGCTTTAACAGAGTCAAAACAGCAGCAAGACGCCCCCACCAAAAGCCGCAAACGCAAGCGCGGCGGGAAAAACAGCGAAGCCGCCGCCCCGCAAACGGCAGCACCGCAGGAAAGGCCGTCTGAAAACAGCCGAAAAGCATCTTCCGACAGCCCGGCACCCGCCGCACAGCCAACCCAAGCCCGCGTGCTCGCCACCGTCAACGGCAAAATCACCCTCGTCTCCGGCCGCGCCGACAGCGCCCCTGCCGCGCCAAGCAAAACGGCGGCGGACGATGCATCCGATAAAAAGGAAAAAGGCAAAACCCGCAAACCGCGCGGCAGCGGCAAAACCGCCGCACGCAAAAAGAAAACGGACAAACAATCCCGCTGACACGGCAACAACAGGCCGTCTGAAACCCCGCAAGGGCTTTCAGACGGCTTTTCCGCCACCAGTAAGGTGTGTTGCGCAGCAACGCACGCGGTTTTTTGATGTCACAACAACCTGCGCAGCAGCTCCGTAAAACGCCCGCGCACCTGCGGCACACAATCCGCGCGGATACCCGAAGGCCGTCTAAAAGCGGAGCTTCAACAAAATCAAAACCCGTTTTCGATTCTTTCAGACGGCCTTTGCGCCGCTTTCAGGCGGTGCGCCTCCGCTTTATAATGCCGCCCTTTTCCCGCAGCCGCCCTCTGCCGCTGCGGTTTTCCCGCACACACGAAAGCACGATATGTCCGCCCCCACCCCACAGCAGCCCGCCGATCTGGTCTACCGCCTCGAAGACAGGCCGCCTTTTGCCAATGCGCTTTTGAGCGCCGTCACCCACCTGCTCGCCATTTTCGTGCCGATGATTACGCCCGCGCTGATTGTCGGCAGCGCGCTCAATCTGCCGCCGGAAATGACTTCGTATCTGGTGTCGATGGCGATGGTGGCCTCGGGCATCGGCACGTTTTTGCAGGTCAGCCGCTTCGGGCCGGTCGGCTCGGGGCTCTTGTCCATCCAGTCGGTCAACTTTTCCTTCGTCGGCGTGATGATTGCGCTGGGCAGCGGCATGAAGGCGCAGGGCATGGACGAAAACGCGATGATGTCGGCGCTGATGGGCATTGCTTTTGCGGGGGCGTTTATCGTGGCCGGTTCGGCCTGGCTGCTGCCCTATCTGAAAAAAGTGATTACGCCCACCGTCAGCGGCGTGGTGGTGATGATGATCG
>CAMURX010000178.1 GCA_947097615.1 uncultured Neisseria sp.
GATGCCGTTTTAGGACGCAAAAGCTGCCAAAATGTTGAATGTCAACACACCCTAGCACGGCTGCGTTCAGCCGCGTTTCATTATCCGCACGGTTTCGTGCCAGAAGCCGTCGGGGCGGCGTTCGAGGGCGGCGAAGAGGCCGTGCGGTTCTTGGCGGATTTGCCGCCAGTCTTGCGTTTCATCTTCGCGCACCCGTGCGGGGGCGAGGTAGGACAGGCGTGGCAGGCGGGTGTAGCGCAGGCCGTCTGAAAACCCGTTTTCAGACGGCCATTGGTCGAAATAAAGGCCGTGCCAGCCCAACGGGTTGAGCGGGCTCTGCCAAACGGTGGAGGCGAGGGCGAACAGGGTGCCGCGCAGGATGCTGACGCTGCGCGGTGCAGTGTGGATGCCCGCTGCGGCCAGTGCCGCCCGCCCTGCCCTGCCCTGCGCGGCGGCAAGCTGGTGTTGCAGCTTGGCGGCTTTGGCGGCAAGGCTGTCTTGCGGGTTGAGGCCGACGAAGCTGTCGTATCCGCCGTCGGCCGCGCCGTAGTATTTGCAGGCCAGTTCGATGTGGTAAGGTGTGCCGTCGAGTTCGGCGATGAAATCAAGCTCGCCAGCCGTGTTCAGGCCGTCTGAAAGGCGGAGGTTGCGGGCGATCAGGCGGCTGTGCGGGGCGGTGTCCAGCCAGAAGGCGAGCAGGCTTTCGGCGTAGCGGCCGAGGCGGCCGTGGTGCGGGGCGTCGGCGGCGAGACGGACGACAAGCGGCGCGGGGTCGTCGTCCAAAGCCAAAAGATAGCGGAAGCCGTGTCCACCCAGCAGGGTGCGCACGGGCAGCTCGCAGCCGCTGTGCCACGGGGCGGGGGCAGTGAGGACGGCGGCAAGGGCGCGGACGTGCGGGTCGGCGAGCCGCCACCAGAGGGCGTCGAGGGCGTAGTTCATGGTTCGGCAAAAGTGGGCGGACGGAATGTTTCAAACGGCCTCAAAGTATGTTTGAGGCCGTCTGAAAAAAAGTTTAGCGTTGCGCTTGGAAGGCGGCAAATTCGCGCAGGAAGTTGGCGAGCATGTCGTGGCCGTGTTCGGTGAGCAGGGCTTCGGGGTGGAACTGCACGCCTTCGACGGCGTATTCTTTGTGGCGCAGCCCCATGATTTCGCCGTCCTGCGTCCATGAGGAGATTTCGAGGCAGTCGGGCAGGCTTGCGCGTTCGACGGCGAGGCTGTGGTAGCGCGTGCAGGTAACGGGGTTGGGCAGATTGGCGAAGACGCCGCCGTTGTTGTGGTAGACGGGCGAGACTTTGCCGTGCATCAGCTCTTGGGCGCGCACGACGCGGCCGCCGAAGGCTTCGCCTATGGCCTGGTGGCCGAGGCACACGCCCAAAACAGGCAGCCTGCCCGCGAAATAGCGTATCGCCTCCACCGACACGCCCGCTTCTTTGGGCGAGCAGGGGCCGGGGCCGATCACGAGATACTGCGGCGCGAGGGCGGCGATTTCTTCAAGGGTGATGCCGTCGTTGCTGCGTACCAGCACTTCTTGTCCGAGTTCGCCGAAGTATTGGACGATGTTGTAGGTGAAGCTGTCGTAGTTGTCGATAAAGAGTAGCATGGTTCACTAAGCATTTGATTGGGTTGAAGACGCGGTTTGGCGGGAGGCCGTTCCCGCCTGTGCGGGAATGACGTTTCTGAAAACCGGCGTACCGTCTGCCTTGCTTTTCAGACGGCCTTTTTATCTGCCTGCACGGTTCAGGCCGTCTGAAAAATCTGCCGCACGCGTTCGAGGTCTTCTTGGGTGTCGACGCCGGGGGCGGGGGCTTGGGCGGTGATGCCGACGGCGATGGCGCGGCCGTGCCAGAGAACGCGCAGTTGTTCCAGCGATTCGGTGTGCTCCAAGGGCGAGGGCGGCATGGCGGCGTATTCCTGCAAAAATCCGGCGCGGTAGGCGTAGATGCCGATGTGGCGCAGCGGCAGGGGCTGCGGCAGTTTGCGTTCTCCGGCGCGCATGGTGTCGCGCGGGTAGGCGATGGGGGCGCGGCTGAAATAGAGTGCCTGCCCCTGCGCGTTAGGCACGACTTTGACGACGTTGGGGTTGAGGAATTCGTCGAAATCGTTGATTTCGTGGGCGGCGGTGGCCATCGGTGCCCGGCCGTCGGCCAGGGCGGCGGCGGTTTGGCGGATGAGTTCGGGATCGATCAGCGGCTCGTCGCCCTGCACGTTGACGACGACGGTTTGCGGCGGCAGGCCGAGGATTTGTGCGGCTTCGGCCAGGCGGGTGGTGCCGCTTTCGTGGCTTTCGGCGGTGAGCACGGTTTCGATGCCGTGCGCTTGGCAGGCCGTCTGAATTTCGGCGGCGTCGGTGGCGACGACGATGCGCGCCGCGCCGCTTTTGCCTGCCTGTTCGGCCACGCGCACGACCATGGGTTTGCCGCCGATGTCGGCCAGCGCTTTGCGCGGCAGGCGGCTGGACGAGAGGCGGGCGGGGATGATGACGGTGAAATCCATATTCATGCTGCCAACTCCTCGTCGCTCAGTTCGCGCGCTTCGCTTTCGAGCATATAGGGGATGCCGTCTTTAATCGGGAAGGCGAGTTTGGCCTGGCGGCTCCACAGCTCCTGTTTGTCGCGGCGGTATTCGAGTTTGACTTTGGTGACGGGGCAGACGAGGATGTCGAAGTATTTTTGTTCCATGGCGGATTCCTTATTTTTCGGGGCGGGCGGAGAGGCGCTCGAGTTCTTTGATGTAGGCGCGGGCGTGGCGGGCGGTGGTTTCCTGCGTCATTTTCATCACCTGCGGCATGATTTTTTTGGCGAAGCCGACCTGTTTGCCGAGTATCGACTGGCCGACGGGTGTGCCGAAGAAGGCGGTCATGGCGTCCACTTCTTCCTGCGTGTAGGTGGCTTTCATTTCCTGCATAACGTATTTTTTCAGACGGCCTTGAAAGGCGGGTGAAGCAGTTTCGGCGGCGGTGTCGCGCAGGAATTTTTCGGTGATTTGGGCAAACCGCTCTTTTTTGCTTTCGGGTACGCGCTCCAACACGGCCTTCATTTCGCCGCTGTCGGCGATGATTTGCTTGGCCATGTCGGGAATGGCGGCGGACATGTTTTTCCACATCTCGTCGATGTGCTGCACTTCCATCAGTTTTTCCAGCGAGGCGTCGGTGGGCGGCGCGGCGAAGGCGGCGGCGCAGACGCAGGAGAGCACGGCGGCCAGCAGGTTTTTTTTCACGGTGTTGTCCTTTCGTTCGGTTCGCAAACGGGTTGCGGGTTTTTCAGACGGCCTGCAAGCTGCGCCGCCAAATCGGGGCGGATTATCGCACAAACGGGCAGCACCCAAACGTTTTCGGGGATGGGGCCGTCTGAAAGTTTGGCCGCGTCTTTTTCGGTGACGAACACCGTATCGGCTGCGGGCAGATCGGCGGCGGACAGGGCGGCATGGTCGGGCAGGGACACGGTTTCGTCGGGCACGATACCCAGCGCGCTCAGGCTGCGGAAAAAGCGTTCGGGCTTGGCAATGGCGGCCAGGGCGGCGGTTTTGCCCGTTTTCAGACGGCCTGTATCGAAGGTTTCGCCGGGGTCGGCGAGGCGGTAGATTGCGCCTGTCTGTACGGTTGAAAAAAACACTTTTTCCGGCGGCAGGCGCAGCGGCGCGGCGTCGGTGTCTTCCGTGCTGCCGCTGATAACGACGTAATCGGCCTGCGCCAGACGGGAGATCGGCTCGCGCAGGCCGCCGTTGGGCAGCAAATCCAAATTGCGCCGCGCCAAATCGGCGGCGGGGAAGACGGCGATTTCGATGTCGCGCGCCAGTGCGTAATGCTGCAAACCGTCGTCGGCGACTATGGCGTCCAAATCGGGATGCGCCGCCAAAAGGGCGCG
>CAMURX010000179.1 GCA_947097615.1 uncultured Neisseria sp.
ACGACCACCGAGCCGGTAACGGGGATTTTCTGCGACAGGGTAAGCTGAATATCGCCCGTACCCGGCGGCAGATCGACGAAGAGATAGTCCACGTCGTCCCATTCGCTTTGGAACAAAAGCTGCTGCAAAGCCTGGCTGACCATCGGCCCGCGCCAGACGACGGCTTGGTCGGTGTCGACGAGAAAGCCGATGGACATGACTTGGATGCCGCTTTCGGCTTCGACGGGAATCAGCTTTTTGTTCTGCTGGTCGGGCTTGCGCTCGGCCACGCCGAGCATGGTCGGCTGGCTGGGACCGTAGAGGTCGGCATCGAGCACGCCGACGCGCGCGCCCATGCGTGCCATGGCCATGGCGAGGTTGGCGGTGGTGGTGGATTTGCCGACGCCGCCTTTGCCGGAGGCAACGGCGATGATGTTTTTCACGCCCTTGATGGTGGCGATGCCGGGTTGGACTTTGTGGGTGGCGATGTCGGCGGACAGGTGCAGATGGATGGTGTCACCGCAGCCCGCGTCGGCCAATGCCGCTTGAACCGATTCGGCAAGCTGCTGTTTGATGTGGCCGTAGGGGAAGCCGAAAACGAGTTCGACGTGCAGGCCGTCCTTCTCGCTGCGCACGTCTTTCACGGCCTTTTCGCCGCCCAGCGTGCGCGCCGTGCCGGGGATGGCGACGGCGGCGAGGGCTTGGCGGTAAGTTTCTGTATTCATTTTGTTATCCTTTCCTGTTGATGGGTTGCCGCAGGCGGCGGCAGGCGGCGCATTTTAGCAGATTCCTCCGTGTTTCAGACGGCCTCCGGTGAGGCGCGGCAGTGCGGAAAAACAGGTCGTCTGAAAAGCCTTGTGTCAGGCAGCGGAAAACCAAAGAGGCCGTCTGAACGTTTTCAGACGGCCTCTTTGCTTTTCAGACGGCCTTTTGGTTTTTGCGGGCCAGGGTCTGTTGACATTCGGCTTGCGGGACGGTTTTTTGAGTGAAAAATGCCCGAATGCAAGGAAAAAGCACAGCAAGATTGGACACTTGTGGGCATTTTTGACGCGGCAGGCGGGTATGTTTGCCCAAAACACCGCCGCAAGGCTGATTGTCAACAGACCCTAAGGCTCTTGCTGTTCTGCCGTGTCTTCGTCCGCATAGGGTTGGCTGGCGGACAGTTCGGCGGGGTCGGATGCCGTTGGGGCGGTTGCGCCGCTTGCAGGTGGGGCGGTGTCGGGGGCGACGAGTTCGTCGATGTCGATGTCTTCGGCGTTGTTTGCGGCGGCGGTGTTGCCGATTTGTTTGTCGCGCATCTGCATATAGCCGTCGCGCACCATGATGTAGGGATCAAGGGCGGCATCGCCGATGCTGTCGGTGAGGTCAAGGTATTCTTCGCGGGTGTTGACGGCCTGCAAGGCGGTGGAGGAGACGCGGCCGGCGGTGGTGTGGAATATGGCGTTTTTCACGGGGTAGGCCATCAGGGCGGTGTTGCCGACGCTGTCGCGCAGGGTGGAGGGGCCGGTGATCGGGTAGACGAAGTAGTGGCTGTTTTTCCAGCCCCATGAAGCGAAGGTGTCGCCGAGGGTGTTTTTGTTGTCGGGGATGCCGCCCGCGTCGGCGATGTTGATGAGGCCGCCGAGGCCGAAGGTGGTGTTGACGGCGACGCGCATGAAGTCTTCACTTGCGCGTTTGGCGTCGAGCCGTAGGACGTTGCTGCCGAAGCTGACGACGTCGCGCAGGTTGTTGAAGAAGTTGCGCACGCCGCCGCGCACGGGGGCGGGGGTGACTTTGCGGTAGCCGCGGGCGACGGGGGCGAGGACGTAGCGGTCGGCTTTGTCGTTGACTTTGAACATGAAGCGGTTGTAGCGCTCGTAGCGGTCGCGCACGGCGGGCGTGCCGACGTTTGTCTGCGCGGTTTGCGCGGCGGGGGCAGGCGTTTCAGTGTTTTCGTTTTGTCCGTCGGCAAAAACGGGGGCGGCGGCCATCAGGAGGGCGAGGGCGGCGGGGAGGGCGTGGCGTTTCATAGGTTCATCCATTCTCGGACTTCGTACAGATCGGCAAGATCGCGCACGGCTGCGGGGATGCCGCGCAGCTGCCCGCCGCTGCCGCGCAGGATTTCCAGCAGCAGGCAGAGGCAGGCGGAATCGGCGCGGCCGACGGCGGAGAGGTCGGCCTCGGCGGGTTTTTGCCCGAGCAGGCGGCGCAGGCGGCGCAGGGCGGCTTCGTCTACGGTTTTGACGGTGATGTCGCCCGACAGGCAGAGCACGCCGCCGCGGATTTCGCTGTCCATGGCTTATTTGCCGCCGTTTTTGGTTTTCAGGTCTTGAATCAGGCCGTCGAAACCTTTGTTTTTGATGGTTTCGCCAAACTGGTTGCGGTAGACGGTAACGAGGCTGGCGCCTTCGACGGCAACGTTGTAGACGCGGTATTTGCCGCCGCTTTGGTAGGTGGTGAAATCCATGTTGACGGGTTTGCTGCCGCTTTGGCTGATTTCGGTGCGGATGACGATTTCTTTGCCGCCTTTGTTGACGACGGGGTTGTTTTTCACGTCGACGGTGGAGTTTTTGAATTTGAGCATCGTGCCGGAATAGGTGCGGATGAGCAGGGTTTGGAACTCTTTGGCCAGCGCCTGTTTCTGTGCGGGCGTGGCCTGTGTCCAAGGCTGGCCGACGGCCTGCGCGGTCATGCGTTGGAAGTCGAAATAGGGCAGGGCGTAGTTTTCCGCTTCTTTGCGCACGGCGGCATCGTTGCTGCCGTTGGCTTTTTTCAGGATGGTGAGCACCTGCGCGGCGTTTTCACGCACTTGGGCGACGGCCTGCTGCGGTGTGGCGTGGGCGCTGCCGACGGCGGCGGCGATGATGGCTGCTGTGTAAAGCGTTGTTTTCATATTAGTTCTTTCTTGTTAAGCGTTGTTGGAATCCGATTACGGTTGCGGCGCGTCCTGTTTTTCAGACGGCCTTGAATTGCCTTCGGCGAAATTGGTCATGAATTTGCCGATGAGGTTTTCCAGCACCAGGGCGGAATTGGTCAGCGTGATGGTGTCGCCTGCGGCGAGGTTTTCCGGGTCGCCGCCCTGCATCAGGCCGATGTACTGTTCGCCCAAGAGGCCGGAGGTGAGGATTTGCGCGGACACGTCGCTGCTGAATTTGTATTGGTCGTCGAGGCGGATGGCGACTTTGGCGCGGTAGCTCTGCGGGTCGAGGGCGATGCTTTCGACGCGGCCGACCAGCACGCCCGAGGCTTTGACCGGGGCGCGGGCTTTGAGGCCGCCGATGTCGGTAAACTCGGCGTAGACGGTGTAGCCCGCCGAGCCGCCGCCGCCCAGGCTGCTGCCGCCTGCGGCGCGGAAGGAGAGAAAGCCGAGGGCGGCGATGCCGGCCAACACAAAGAGGCCGACCCAAAATTCCATAATATTGCGTTTCATATCGTTATCCGGTGAACATAAAGGCGGTGAGGATGAAGTCGACGGCCAGCACGGTGAGGGCGGAGGACACTACGGTGCGCGTGCTGGCGCGCAGGATGCCTTCGGAGGTGGGCGAGGCGTGGAAGCCCTGGTGCACGGCAATCAGCGACACGGCCACGCCGAAGCAGGCCGATTTGATCAGGCCGTTGAGCACGTCGTAGCCGAAGGAAATATTGTTCTGCATCTGCGACCAGAAAATGCCGCTGTCGAGGCCGAGCCACTGCACGCCGATAAGATACGCGCCGTAAATGCCGGCCACGTTGAAAATCGATGCCAGAAGCGGCATGGAAAACACGCCCGCCCAAAAGCGCGGCGCGACGACGCGGGCGACGGGGTTCACCGCCATCACGTTCATCGCTTCGAGCTGCTCGGTGGTTTTCATCAGGCCGATTTCGCTGGTCATCGCGCCGCC
>CAMURX010000180.1 GCA_947097615.1 uncultured Neisseria sp.
GCTGCTGCAAATGGGCGGGAAGGCTGCGCAAGAGGTGGGTGTAGGGGATGACGGCGTGGGTTTGCGCGCCGTGGAAGTTGTCGTACCACAGGGAAATCAGGCCGAGGAGGACAGGGATGTTGCGGCGCAGCGGGGTGTTGAAGAAGTGTTCGTCCACGGCGTGCGCGCCGGCGAGGAAGTCGCGGAAGTGCTGCGCGCCGACGGCGGCCATCAGCGGCAGGCCGACGGGCGACCAGACGGAGTAGCGGCCGCCCACCCAGTCGGACATGGCGAAGCGGTTTTCTTCGGCGATGCCGAAGGCGCGCACGGCTTCGGCGTTGGCGGACACGGCGGCGAAGTGGCGGGGAATCTGCTTTTCGGCAAGGCCGTTGTCCAGCAGCCAGGCACGGGCGGCGCGGGCGTTGAGCAGGGTTTCGGGGGTGGTGAAGCTTTTGCTGGCGACGACGAACAGGGTTTGCGCGGGCGTGCAGCGTTCGAGGACGGAGGCCAGTTCGGCGCCGTCGATATTGGCGGCAAAGTGCACGCGCAGCCTGCCGTGATAGGGGGCGAGGGCTTCGACGGCGGTGCGCGCACCGAGGTCGGAGCCGCCGATGCCGATGTTGACGAGGTCGGTGAAGGGGAGGCCGTCTGAATTGGCGTAGGCGCCGTCGTTCAGGCTGTCGGCAAAGGCAAGGGCGCGCGCCAGTTCGCCGTGCATGGCGGGCAGGACGTTTTCGCCGTGCACATACACGGGGGCGGCATCGGCGGGCAGGCGCAGGGCGGTGTGCAGGGCGGAGCGGTTTTCGCTGGCGTTGACGGCGTCGCCGCGGCGCATGGCCTGCATTTTTTCCGGCAGGCGGGCGGTTTCGGCGAGGGCGCACAATAATTGCAGGGTGTCTTCGCCGATGCGGTTTTTGCTGTAATCGACCAGCAGACCGTGCAGCTGCCCGTGCATGCGTTCGAAGCGGTCGGGCTCGGCGGCGAAGCGTTGGCTGATGGTGAGGGACGCGGTGTCGCGGCGGTGTTGTTCGAGTGCCTGCCAGGCGGCGGTTTGGGTGATGGGCATGGTGGAGAAACGGCGGATAAAAAAGGGGGCGATTATAAGCCATGCGGCATAAAAAGGCCGTCTGAAAACACAGCTTCGGCGGAGCCGAACCCCGTCCGCCCGTTTTTCAGACGGCCTTTTGCCTTTTCAGACGGCCTGTACTCACGGCTGCGGGCAGCTTTCGGTGCGCGGTTTGAGCTTTTGGTATTCGTTGCACGCGCGGTAGAGGTCGGGATAGAGCGCGGCAAAGTGAGGCGAGCGGTGGATTTGCGCGGCATACTGTTTCATCGAAGTCGGATAGTAGCGGTAGAGGCGGTTTAGCCACTGCTCGGCGGTGTGGCGGTTGCCCGCGCGGTATTGGTAGAGGCCGTATTGGACGGCGGTGGCGTAGGGGCGGTGGCGCAGGGCGCGGTTGGCGGCGGCTTCCGCCCACGGTTTGACCACGTTGTCCGACGGCGAGGCGCGGCGGGTGAGCGAGAGCTCGGCGTAATAGGCCAAGAGCGGCTCTTTCGCGGCGATGGCGCGCAGGCCGTCGATTTTACGGTAGGTTTCCATCGGGCTGTCGTCTTTGCCGCGTTTGTCGAAATACACAAGGTCGGCATAGGTGAAACCGAGTTTGACGATACCGGCGGCAATCACAACGGCAGCAGCGGCAGGCAGCATGGCAACCAGGCCGAAGGCCGTCTGAAAAGGCGGCCGCCGGGTCGGCGCGAGCGACATCATCAGGGCAAACGGCGTCAGGAAATAGACATACCACAGCGGATATTCCAGCATGCTGTGGCACAGGCTCACCGCCATCAGCGCCAAAGGCAGCAGCGCGGCATCGGCGGCAGGCCGTCTGAAATACGGCCACACCGTCCACAACGCGCCGCCGAACACCAAAAGCGTGCCCGCCAGCCCCATCTCGGCCAAAAGCTGCAAGACGATGTTGTGCGAATGGGTGAACAGCACGCTGATGCCGTTGGGGCTGTAGCCGTCGGGAAACTCGGCGGCCAGGAATCCTTGCAGGGAAAAGCTGTCCCAACCGTGCCCCCACACGGGCGCGGAAAGGAACACGCGCCAAGCGTCGCGCCATTCCAAATCGCGCGCCGACATGGCAAACGAGCTGCTTTCCACGCGCTGCAAGGCCGTTTCCACCTGCCCCGCGCCCAGCCAACCCAGCACCGTATTGAGCGACAGCTGCACGGCCACCAGCATCGCCAGCGAAAACAGCATCGTCAGAAACAGACGGTTGCCCGCCCTGCCCTGCCGCAGCCGCCACAGCGCCGCCAGCGCCCCCGCCGCCAGCACATAAAGCAGCATGGTGCGTGAATTCACCAAGCCCATCGTCCCCGTGAGAAACAACACCGCCGGCAGCGCCA
Source organism: uncultured Neisseria sp. (assembly GCA_947097615.1). Taxonomy (GTDB): domain Bacteria; phylum Pseudomonadota; class Gammaproteobacteria; order Burkholderiales; family Neisseriaceae; genus Neisseria. The sequence goes on from CAMURX010000180.1 coordinate 2,386, forward strand.
CAACCGCCGCCAGACGCCGCTGCGCCCACAGGTACGACACCGACAACAGCCCCCACATCAGATAATGTCCCAAATGGTTGCGCTGGCCGAGCTGCCCCGTGATATTCGACACCGAACCCCGCGCCAGATAACCCGTGAAATGCGCCGTCCAGCCCAAATACTGCATCAGCGCCACCGTCGCCTGCAAACAGCCGCCGACGGCCAGCGCCCAAGCCAGCGCCGCCACCGCCCTCTCCTGCCCCAGCGACAGCACCCAGCCGCGGCACGCCCACGAGGCCAGCGACAGCGCGACAAACGTCCATACCGCCAAGTCCGACAGCCCGAAATAATCCGCGCCCACCACCCGCGCATGCACATGCCAAAACAGCGCCAGCGCCAGAAAAAACGCTGTGCCGCGCGGCGGCAGCACGTTCAGACGGCCGAGGGCAAAGGTCAGCAGCACCAACAGCAGCGCAAACAGCAGCGAGCCGCTTTCCAAATAAAAACCCGGCTGCGGCCCCACCCGCCAAATCGACAGGAAAGGCACAACCGCAATCAGGGAAAACGCCGCCAAAAGCAGCGCGAAGCCCCACGGATCGTTTTGTCGTTCAACGCGCATCGCCGCCTCCCCGCACCTGCCGCACAAACCACAGACAGGACACAAAATACAACGAGCTCAGCAACACCGCCGCCGCCGCACACCAGCGGCTGGCCGCCGACACGTCAAACAGCCGCATCACCGCCTCGGCGAAATACAGCAGAATCATCATGCACGACCACTGAAAAGTGTACACCCGCCCCTTCAACACCCCCGCCAGCGGCAGGCACAGCGGCAGCGCCTTCAAAGCCAGCCACGAACCGCCCGGCCGCAGCGGCGCAAACCACAGCTCCCAAGCCAGACACAGCGCAATCAGCACCAAAAGGGAAAACGCCGCCAGCCTCTGCGGCAGCGCGCCTTTACCGACATCCATGCAAAACACCTCGCAAAAGGCCGCTCCCGCCTACGCGGGAATGACGTTTCTGAAAGCGGAGCTTCAACAAAATTAAAACCCGTTTACAGCGCAACACGCTTCTTTTCAGACGGCCTCAAAACAAAAATACAGGCCGCAACAGCGGCCTAAAACGGCGCGGATTATAACGCAAAGGCCGTCTGAAAGCGCCCCCGCCGCAGATCCTGCCGTTGAAAAAGCGTCCGCGAAACCGTAGCATCCGTACCTTTACCCGCCCGCTGCCATGACCCCCGCCGACCTCCCCTCTTTTCTCGCCGCCCTCCACCGCCACGCCCCCTGCGCTGCCTTAAACGCCCGCAATGTCAGCATGGCGCGGCACTGCGCCCCGTTTAAAGAAGCCGCCGTACTCGTCGGCATCGTTCCCGACGCGGCGGGCGCGCGGCTTTTGCTCACCCGCCGCACCGACAGCCTGCGCCACCACGGCGGCCAGATTGCCTTTCCCGGCG
>CAMURX010000181.1 GCA_947097615.1 uncultured Neisseria sp.
TAGCCTTCCTGCCCTTTGAGTTTGCCTTCCTGGATAATTCCGTGCTGGATATCGTCGGCCTTGCCGAATTCCGCATACGCCGAAACAATGTGCTTGCCTTTGAAACGCGCGCCGGCCACGCCCCTGCGCGCCGCGTTGATTGCGCCGTACGGCGAGATGTCGGCACTCATAATTTTGTCCACCGTTTCGCAACCGGCAAGCGTCAGCACGGCGGCGGACAACAGCAAAACGGATTTCAAAGCGGATTTTGGTAACAACATCATTCCCCCTTGGCAAAAATAGATAACAATGAACAAACGTGCAGGGCGCGCATTATAAGCCGCTGCGGCGGCAGCGATAACAAACCTTGTATAATCGCCCGCCGTACGGCGATGCCCGTTGTTACCGTTTTGTCTGAAAGGAGTTATATCTTGTCGAATAAAAAACACCTGCTGGCGGTTGGTGCGCTCAGCCTGCTGTTGTCCGGCTGCCAAGGCTCGCTTGCTTACGAACTGATGCAGGCTGCCAAAGGCAGCGGCGACCCTTCCGGGGAACAAGTGCAAAATATGATGCCCATTGTGGAAGAAATGAAAAAACTGCCTTCTGCTGCCGAGCTGGCTACTCGCGAAATGCGGCCGCGCAAATGGGGCGCATACGCCGCCTTCCCCGAAGCAAAAATGCTGTGGGCAACCGACAAACCCTACGACAGCCCCGAAGCCGCCTCGGCAGACGCGCTGAAAGAATGCCGCAAAGCCAGCGGCCAAAACTGCCAAACCTACACCATTTACAGCAACCTGTGCTTTGCCGTAGCGCAGGGCAAACGCAACGGCAAACCCTTTACCGCATTCGGCTACGGCCCCACCGAATCGCTTGCCAAAAGCGTGGGCGTGGCCAACTGCCGCGACCAAGGTGCGCAAAACTGCGAACCCGTCCCCGGCGCCCCCGCTTCCTGCGCCACCCCCTGCAATCTTATCAGCGACAAATCCTGCCGCTACGAGCAGCCCGCCTATATCTTCCCCGGTAAAGACGGCAACAAAATGAAAACCATGCCTTCGTTTTTCGGCCGCATGGGCGGTTAAGGGTACGCCGTATCATTGCGAGAGCCGTTTGGGTGAGCAGCCTGATGTGCTTACAGTTTGAACAGAAAGACCGTCTGAAACCTGTTTTTCAGACGGCCTTTAACTTTGTCGGAGTTGCGCTTTCAGACGGCCTTGTCGGCCAGCAGCGGCACACCGCTCAAAGCCGACATCCGGCGGACATAGTCGGCCGTTTTCGGCGGCATCTGCAAGCCGCGCACGATGGTGAGGTTGCGCAGAATCGGAAAAACGATGATGTCTTCCATGCCCAAAACGCCGCCCAGCGCTTCGGGCGAAACCACAAGCGCTTCCAGCTCGGCCAAATCGCCGGCAAGCTGCGCCAAAAGCCCTTCGGTTTCTTCGAGATTGGCGGCAAAGCTGCCGATCAGCTTTTCCTTGCGCTCGGTGAAATAATCGATTGCCGACTGCGTGGCAAACTCGGGCAAACCCGCCAGCACGTCGCGCGGCTGGATAAGCTTGTTGGCGTATTGGGTGACCCTGTCGAACCAGGCTTGGATTTCGGGGCGGATGGCTTCTTTCAGACGGCCTTTTCCTGCCGTTTCATCGATATGGCGCACAATATCGAGGCTTTCGCCCATAAACGAACCGTCGTCTTTTTCCAGAATCGGCAGCTGCTTCGCGCCTATCATCGCAATGGGCGCGGCTTCGTCGTCGTTTAACAAAACGGCTTCTTCAACCGGCAGGCCGCGCAGGCCGAAAATCATGCGTGCGCGGACGCAAAACGGGCAGTGGTCGTAAATATAGAGCTTCATCGCATCTCCTTTTGTCTGACTGATTGATTCGGATAAACAGGCGGCAAACCCCGCAGAGGGCGCGACCGAATCATACCGACAAATTCGGGCAAAGGCCAAAGTGTTGTTTCAAATGGTCAATTAACGATTTTTTACAAAAATAAATGTCTAAAATTTAATCAATTCTTGATTGTTGTTTTTTATGGAATATTTTTTGCCAAACCGACAATCGGTAGATTTTCCGGATAAATGGCAAGGTGTCTGGCAGGCATTTTTCCTGCCTGTGCGGTTTACTTAATTAAAACGCAGGCATATACTGCGCGCAACTTTACCGCCGCACACACAGGCGCGGTAATCGTCGCCGGGCGGTCCGGTATAAAAACCACATCACATTATCGAAACAAACGGAATATGCCGGTTTTCCGGTTCTTCTTACTAACTTGTTATCTTTGGAGTTTATTATGAATTACGATAAAGCGGTATCGGAAATGTTGAATGTTGACGGCGCACTGGCTGCCGCCGTTGTGGATTTCGAAAGCGGCATGATGCTGGCCGGCGGCGGTTCGCCCTCCATCGACTTGGAAATCGCTGCTGCGGGTAACACCGAAGTGGTGAGCGCCAAAATGAAAACCATGAAAATGCTCGGCATCAACGACGTAATCGAAGACATCCTGATCACCTTGGGCAAACAGTACCACCTGATCCGCCCGCTGAAAAAACACGAAGGCCTGTTCCTGTACTCCGTACTGGATCACTCCAAATCCAACTTGGCTTTGGCCCGCCGTTCGCTGATCGAAGTAGAACGCAACCTGAGCTAATCGTTCCCCGCAACGAAAAAGCGGCCGGTTTTCCCGGCCGCTTTTGTTCTGTCTGCCGTTTGTGCAACGGGCAGGGCGGCGGCGCGATGATCCGCACAAGCGGGAACGGCCTGATAACCGCCGCTTCTTTGCATATCGGCTTTTTCGCCTTATCGGCACGGCGGCATTGGGCTACAATGCGCCGTCTTTTTCCCGACCGGATTCGGAGCGCATTATGGTTGACGCAATTTCCCTGCCTGACGCATCAGACGGTTTTCAGACGGCCAAACAGTGGTTCGAACAATATGCCGCCGCACAGCCTGCGGCGGAAGCCGCCATGCTGCGGCAGGCTTTCGCGATGGCGCAGGAAACCTATCCGGCCGATGCTGCCACGCCGATGGGCGAGCCGCTGTTGCCGCATCTTTTGAAAGCGGCCAAACTGGTAGCGGAAATCGACCTGCTGCCCGAAGCTGTTGCCGCCACCGTGCTGGCCGACATTCCGTCCTATCGCGAAGGCTGGCATGAGGCCGTTGCCGAAACCTGCGGCAAAACCGTGGCCGATCTAGTGCGCGGCATCGACGAAGTGCAGAAGCTTACCCACTTCGCCCGCGTCGACAATCTGGACACCCCCGAAGAGCGCGCCGCGCAGGCGGAAACCATGCGCAAAATGCTGTTGGCGATGGTGTCCGATATCCGCGTCGTGATCGTCAAACTCGCCCTGCGCACGCAAACCCTGCATTTTCTCGGCAGCGTGCCCGACAGCCCGGAAAAACGCGCCATCGCCAAAGAAACGCTGGATATTTTCGCCCCGCTGGCCAACCGTTTGGGCGTGTGGCAGCTCAAATGGCAGCTCGAAGATTTGGGTTTCCGCCACCAAAATCCCGAAAAATACCGCGAAATCGCCAAACTGCTCGACGAAAAACGCGCCGAGCGCCTCGAATACATCGACAACTTCCTTGCCACCCTGCGCGGCGAACTCGACAAATACGGCGTGCGCCGTTACGACGTGGCCGGACGCCCGAAACACATCTATTCCATTTACAAAAAAATGGTGAAGAAAAAGCTCGGTTTCGACGGGCTTTACGACATCCGCGCCGTGCGCATACTGGTGGACAGCGTGCCCGAGTGCTACACCACGCTGGGCATCGTCCACAGCCTGTGGCAGCCCATTCCCGGCGAGTTCGACGACTACATCGCCAACCCCAAAGGCAA
>CAMURX010000182.1 GCA_947097615.1 uncultured Neisseria sp.
CAATCAGAGTTTTTTTCATTGCTGTATTCCTTTTCTATGTTTAAGAAAATCAGGCAGAACCGGATGACTCCGATTAAGCTGTTGCGTCGACCACCCGAATCGGGTGATTACATGACTGCTAATATAAATGCTCCGCTGTAAAAAAACAAACTTTATTGCCCTTTTGTCAGACGGATGCGGCAAAAAAGTGTGGGATTTATCCAACAGATTTTAATTTATTGCTGAAATTTCATTTTGTTATCTGTTTATCAGCTTTCAGTCGGCTCAACCGTAGGCGTTTTGCCGATTTGTTGCCTTGGTACGCTTTAACCGCAGGCAGTCAGAAAACTCCGTTCAAAAGGCCGTCTGAAACCACGTCCTTTATTTATAAAGGCTGGGTATTTCAGACGGCCTTTCGCTCAAGACAGCACCAATCAGCGGCATTTGTTGCGGCTTAGCCTGCCATAGCTGCCGACGATGTTTTGGATGGCTTTGGCGTCGGCTTCGTTAACCGTCATAAACGTCACCTGCATTTTCGCGACGCTCTGCCCGCCCGAGCCCGCAGAATTGATTTCGCGCAGCTGTCCGCTGAATCCCGCGCCCTGCAAACGGGACAGCAGCGCCTGCGCCTGTCCGCGGTCGGCACGGATGCCGACGCTGATGCCGCCTTCCATCAGAACGGTATTGAAGCCTTTTTCCTGCAATGCCTGCATCTGGCTGCCTGCGTCAATCTGTATCGGCGTCCACACGGCATAGGTGGTTTTGCTTTTCGGCGCTTCGCGGCGTTCGACGGTACGGTTGGCAGCGTGCGGCCATTTTGCCAGCAGGCCTTTGATGCGGTGGTAATCGTCTTCGGGCATGGTGACGTTGGCTGTGGCTGTGCATTGTCTGCCGCCTGCTGCCGACGGTGCGAACTGTTCGCCGCCGTATGAACCGCCGCTGTCGGCAAACCCTCTGTTTTGCCGGTTACGGCGATCGGCTTCTTCCCTAGCAAGGCGGCGTTTGTTTTCTTCCTGCCATCTTTCGCGCTCGGAAATGCGTTTGGCAACGTCTTCTTCCGTATCGGTGGGTTCGATGAACACGTCTTGCGCGCCGCCGTTGTCGTGCAGCCAGTCGCCCGAAGCGGGAGCGGATGCGGGGCTTTCAGACGGCCTTATGCCGTTTTTGGGTTTGACCATGGGTTCGGCCAGCGAAGCCGAGGTTTGCGCCAGTTTCTCGCCCGCCGCTTTACGCCGCGCGATCATTTCGGCTTCCTGTTCAGCGGCGATTTTATGGAGTGTTGTGCCGCCAAATACGATGAGGTTAAGCGCAACGAGCGCAAAAAACAGCCATTTCATTCTTGTCCTACCCAGCTTGACAGTCCGTAGATAACGAGGTTGTCCACGACTTTGATATTGTTTTCCGAGGCGAAATCCTGCGGCATAGCTTGCGCCACTCTGGCCGCTCCGCCTCCCGTAATGACGATGTCGACAGGTTTTTCCCGCCCCACTTTCTCTTTCAGACGGCCATGCATCAATATGATGGCGCCGCATACGGCATCCATCATGCCACCCGCTAGTGCGTTGGGGGTGGTGGTAGGAAAGGGGTATGCGCGGCCGATGGGGCGGTTGAGGTTGGCGGTTTTCTGTGCCATCGCTTCTTTCATCAGATGGAAACCGGGCATGATGCTGCCGCCGAGATAGTGGTTGTCGTCGGTGAGGGCGTCGATGGTAACGGCTGTTCCGCAGCTGACAACCACGCAGGCATTGGTGCTGAACATACGGCTGCCGAGGGTGTTGAACCAGCGGTCGACACCGTGTTCCGCAGGATTGCGGTAGTGGTTGCGGATGCCGAGCGCCTGCGCCATTGAGGACAGCCAGCTTACCGACCTGCCCAGCTGCGCTTCCACCAGTTTTTTCTTTTCCGCACCGCATACGGCGCTGCCGACGATAACGGCATCTCCGCTGCCTTCCTGCCGCCAAGCGTCGCCCAGCGGGTTCAAATCGCGGTAGGGCGCGTTTGATACGGCGCCGAGCCTGCCGTTTTCCAGCCACGCCCATTTCAGACGGCTGTTGCCGCCGTCGAGCAACAAATAACGGCGCGGAGCGTTTTCCAAACGTACGGGATGGCGGCGCAGGCTGATTTCACCGCAGACAATCTGTTTTTCGCCCTCTGCCGTTTGCAGGCGCAGCGCCCCCTGTTCGGTCACCCCTGCCACGATGCCCTCTTCCAACGCCTGCCCGTCAAGCAGCAGGCGGACGTATTGCCCGTGGTCGCGGTTGGCTTGCGAATAGTTGGCAAGAAAGGGGGCAAAGCCGTGTTCGGCAAAACACGGCAGCACATCGGCCAGCTCTTTTGTTAGTGCTTGCAACAATGTGTCTGCGGCGGGCGGCGCGGTTTTACAGACGGCCTGAACCGAGGCGGCGTGCTCCACCTCTTTGGGCAGGACGAAATTCAAACCGATGCCGATAACGGCAGCCGTTTTGCCTTCGGCGCGGACGGTTTCAATCAGAATGCCGCCAAGCTTGCCGTCTCCCGCCACCAAATCGTTCGGCCATTTGACCTGCGCGGCGACATTCAGCTTGGCAAGTGCGTTGCGGCAGGCCAGCCCCACCACCAAGGACAAGGCGCCCAGCTGCGCCTGCGGCACATCGAACACCCAACCGAAGCTGAATGTCAGGCATTCGCCGATGCGGCTGTGCCAGTTGCGCCCCTGCCTGCCGCGCCCGTGCGTTTGTTCGTGCACCAGACAGAGGCGGCGGTGGACGGAGGCGATATTCTGTTTGGCCTGCGCAAGTATGACATCGTTGCTCGACGGATGGCTGTGCAGCAGTTCGACGGAAAACCCGGGCGCGGCGGCGGCAAGGCTCTGCGCAGAAAAAACCGCCAGCGGTCGGATAAGGCGCCAATAGCCGTCGTGCTGGCGCAGCAAGCCGCGGATATGGCCGGGCATTTTCAGCCACAGGCCGTTGAGCTGCTGCGGCTTCTCGCCGACTTGCCGCGCCAGTTGGGAGACATGTTGCGGCAGGCCGTCTGAAAGCGCGGCCAACAGCCGCCAATGCGCCTCCTGCATTTTATTTTTGCTCCGTTTGGCGGATTTTCGCCAGCGTCTGCGTGGTGGACGTTTGGTGCAGGAAAGGAATGGAAAACACCTTGCCGCCGCGCGCCAGCGTTTCTCCCGCACCGACGATTTTTTCCACCGGCCAGTCGCCGCCTTTGACCAATATGTCGGGTTTGATCAGTTCGATCAGCTCGGCAGGCGTATCCTCGTCAAACCAGGTCACCAAATCGACATCGGCCAAAGCCGCCGCAACGGCCGCGCGGTTGGCTAACCCGTTAATCGGACGGTCGTCGCCTTTTCCCTGCCGCCGCACGGAAGCGTCGGTATTCAAGGCCAGCACCATCGCTGCGCCGGTTGCGCGCGCCTGCGCCAAATAAGTGACATGCCCTCTGTGCAGGATGTCAAAACAGCCGTTGGTGAACACCAGCGGGCGCGGCAGTTCGGCTATCCGCACCGCCAATTCTTCGGGCGGGCAGATTTTTTGTTCAAACGCGGGCAGAGGCCAAGTTTCCATGTTTTTGCTCGGGCGGAAGAAAAGCGCAAATCATACCGAAAGCATGGGATAACGGCAACGGAAGCAGCCTTTGCCCGCCCTGCGTGCGCGGCTGCGGCAACTGTTTTCAGACGGCCTTTGCACCCGAAACGGCGGGAAACAGAAAACCCGTTTCTTTACTTACAGAAACGGGTTTGTATGCTGGGGTGGCTGATGGGGCTCGAACCCACGACAACCGGAATCACAATCCGGGGCTC
>CAMURX010000183.1 GCA_947097615.1 uncultured Neisseria sp.
AAAACCTGTGTTTGGGTTTCGGCTGTTGGAGGAAAAGAAATTTTGCAAAGGTCTCGGCCTCTATAAAACCCGGTGCGCCAGCGCGGGCAGCCGCGTGCGGACGCTGTTGAGGCGCACGGGGTCGAGGTCGGCGGTGATCACGCCCTCGCCTTCAGGCAGAACGGCGAGGATGTCGCCCCAAGGGTCGACTATCATGCTGTGGCCGAAAGTGCGCCGCCCGCTCTCGTGCGTGCCGCCCTGTCCCGCCGCCAGCACATAGCACTGGTTTTCCACCGCGCGGGCGCGCAGCAGCAACTCCCAATGCGCCTTGCCCGTGGTGTAGGTGAAGGCGGCGGGCAGCAGCAGTGCGGCGAAAGGGGCTTGGGCGCGGAAAAATTCGGGGAAACGCAGGTCGTAGCAGATACCCTGCGCCAGCGGCCAGCCGTCGGCGGCCAGCTTCGGCACGCTGCCACCCGCCGCGATGGTGTCGGCTTCGGCGTAACGCTCGCCCAAACCCGAGTAGCCGAACAGGTGCATTTTGTCGTAGCGGCCGAGCAGAGCCCCGTCGCGCCCGTATACCAACATGCTGTTGAGCACCTTGCCTGCTTCGCCGCTGTGCAGCGGAATAGTGCCGCCGAACAGCACCACGCCGCATTCGGCGGCGGCCTCTGCCAAGGCCGTCTGAAAACGCCCCGCGCCGAAGGGTTCGGCAAGGGCGAGCTTGTCTGTGTCGGCGTGTCCCATCAGCGGCCAGTATTCGGGCAGCAGCACCCAGCCCGCCCCCGCGTCCGCCGCTTGGCGCACCAGGCGGCGCATGGCGCGGATATTGGCTGCGGGATCGGCGGAGGAAACCATTTGCACCACGGCGGCGCGGATTTTTTCCATGTTTTTTTCCTTTCAGACGGCCTGTTCGTGTCAGATAGGCTGATTGCCAATCGCTCCTAATGCCTGCCAAACAGCTTCATCAGTGGCAGCACCACGGCGCAGGCCGCCGCGCCCGCCAGCAGGCCGACGGCCATGGCGGCAATCGCGCCCGCCAAACCGTCGTGTATGCCCACATGGTGTAAAAAGTCTGCCAAAACAGGCAGATTGTGGGCAATCAGGCCGCCGCCGACGAGGAACACCGCCAGCGTGCCCGCTACGCTCAGGCCGCGCATCAGCCACGGCATCAGGGCAATCAGGCCGTGCCCCAAGCCTTTGAGCGCACCGCCGCGGCGGATGAAAAACAGCCCCAAGTCGTCGAGCTTCACAATCACCGCCACCAGTCCGTACACAAACACCGTCATGCCCACACCGATCAGCAGCAGGGCGAGCGTGCGGTCGAGCAGCGGCGCACCCGCGCCCACCGTGCCCAGCGCGATGATGATGATTTCCGCCGACAGGATGAAATCGGTGCGGATGGCGCCTTTGATTTTCGCCTCTTCGCTGTCCAATTCGTCGGGCACGGCCTGCGGCGAATGTCCGGCAGCGGGGCGGCGGAAAAACTTGTGCAGCAGCTTTTCCACGCCCTCAAAACAGAGAAACAGCCCGCCCAGCATCAGCAGCGGCGTAATCAGCGCGGGCAGCAGCCACGACAGCAAAAGCGCGGCCGGTATCAGGATGAGCTTGTTGGCCAGCGAGCCTTTGGCCACGCGCCAGACGACGGGCAGCTCGCGCTCGGCCGACACGCCAGTGACCTGACCCGCGTTGAGCGCCAAATCGTCGCCCACCACGCCGACGGTTTTCTTGGCGGCGGCCTTGGTTATCAGCGACACGTCGTCGAGCACCGAAGCGATGTCGTCGAGCAGGGTAAAGAGGGAAGCGAAAGCCATAGCAGCCTTTCTCGGACGGTTTGTCCCAACGGAAAGAGCGGATTATACGGGCAAAGGCCGTCTGAAAAGCAGGTTTTGCGTCCAAACAGCCGTTTCAGACGACCTTTTTCAGACGGCCTTTTCTCCCTCTTTGTCGAACTCCTGCAAAAGAATGTCCAACACCGCCTGCGTGCGGGCGGACTGGATGCGGTAGGGCGTGACCGCGTACACATCCACGGAAGGCAGCGTCCAGTCGGGCAGCACGGTTTTCAGACGGCCTTCTGCCAAATCGGCGGCGATGTCGCCGTCAAGAAACAGCGCGAGCCCCAAGCCCGCCTTTGCCAGTTCCGCCAGCGCGTTGAGCTGGCCGCAGTAAATGCCTTGCGACGTGTCGAGCTCGAAAAAATCCGTGCCGCGCCGCATCGTCAGGCGCGCGGGCAGGTAGCGCAGCCAGCGGCAGGACGCCAAATCCTGCGGCGCGGCAACGGGGTGTTCTGCGAGATAGTCGGGCGAGGCGCAGATCAGCCAGCGCTGGCGCGTCAGCAGGCGGGCGACCAGATTTTCGTCATCGAGCGCGTGTTCCCCGCCGCGCAGGGCGATGTCGGCATCGCCGCGCTGCAAGTCGATCAGGCCGTCGCCGAACAGCAGCTGCGGGCGCACGGCGGGGTGGTCGCGCAGCAGGCGTCTCAGGCTGCGGTGCAGCGCGGGATGGGCGGCCATGGCCGAGGGCAGGGTGATTTTGATGCTGCCGCCGACGTCGGTATTGACCTGCCCGAGTGTGGCAAACGCCTCTTCGGTGCAGCGCAGCAGACGGCGGCACGAATCCGCCAGCGCCCGCCCCGCGTCGGTGGGCGTGAGCGAGCGCGTGCTGCGGTTGAGCAGCTTCACGCCGTAGGTGCTTTCCAAGCGGCTGATGTGCTGGCTGACGGCCGACGGAGTCATGTCCAGTTTTTCGGCGGCGGCCGACATCGTGCCGCATTCGAGCAGCGTGGCGAAGGTGAGCAAAGATTTGATTTCCTGCATGGGGTCTCCTGTTTCTGCACAGGCCGTCTGAAAACGGTTCAGACGGCCTGATTGTGAAGCTGTACTTAATTTGAAAGTAAGCCCGCAGGCTATTATCGCGCCGCCTCTTTGTCAATAAAATGCGTGGCATTGTTAACCCAATACAAGAAAGGCACATCATGAAAATCGCAGTTATCGGCGCAACAGGCTTGGTCGGCAATGCCGTGGTACAGGAATTGGCGCAGCGCGGCCACAGCGTTACCGCGTTTGCCCGCAATACAGAAAAAGTGTTCCAAGCGGGCAATGTCGATGCCGTATCCGCCGATGTCAACGCGCCTGATTTTGCAGCGCAGCTTAAAGGTTTCGATGCCGTGGTCAGTGCGTTCAACCCCGGCTGGGACAACCCGAATCTGGCTGCCGATTTCACACGCGGCGCGGACAACATCGTCGCGGCGGCGCAGGCGGCGCAAGTGCCGTATTTATTGGTCATCGGCGGTGCGGGCAGCCTGAATGTCGCGCCCGGTCTGCAACTGGTGGACACGCCCGATTTTCCGGCCGACGTGTATCCCGGTGCCAACGCCGCCCGCGAGCTGCTGAACCGCCTGCGCGAACGCCGCGATGTCAACTGGGCGTTTCTCTCGCCCGCCGCCATGTTTGCCGTAAACCCCGTGAAATTTGAAAAAACCGGCGCATACCGCATCGGTGCGGACGACGTATTGCTCAACGCCGACGGCTCGCCCGCCGACATCGCCCTGCCCGACCTGGCCGCCGCGATTGCCGACGATGCGGAAAACAAAGCGCATCTGTTTAAACGCTTTACCGTGGCCGAAAAATAAGCGGCAGGCCGTCTGAAAACGTTTTTCAAGCCCTATCCTGCGCCCCGTGCGGGGGAGGGTTGGGTGGGGGTGTTTCAGACGGCCTGAACCCCAAAGCCCGTAGCAACTGTATTTTTCACCCCGTCGGGCAAAAATACCAAAACTCAAATCAA
>CAMURX010000184.1 GCA_947097615.1 uncultured Neisseria sp.
CCTCATCGAAATCTTCAACCAGATTTCGCAGAAAAACACCAAGAAAAACGACTACGCCGGCAGCTCCTGGCGCCAGCGCACCGCCGAAAACGTGCTGGGCATGATGGGCATCCGCGAAAGCATCCTGGCGGGCGGCGAAGGCGGCGGCGAAGACAGCGAACACTTTGAAGAAAACGAAAAATCCATGATACGCAGCGTGCTCACCCTCGCCGAGCGCCCCATCCCCGGCGTGATGATTCCCCGCCGCGACATCGAGCGCCTCGATATCTCGCAAAGCAAGGAAGAGCAGCGCCAAACCCTGCAAACCAGCCCCTACTCCCGCCTACTCGTCGTCGGCAAAGCGGGCGTCGACGAGCCCTTGGGCTACGTCAGCAAAAAAGACCTGCTCACCCAACTGCTCGACACGGGCGAACTCAACATTCAGACGGCCTTACGCCAGCCGCTTGTCCTGCCCGACAGCACCACCGCCCTCAACGCCATCGAACTCTTCCGCAACAGCAGCGCCGACTACGCCCTCGTCGTCGACGAATTCGGTGCCGTGCTCGGCATGGTCACCATGAAAGACCTGCTCGAAACCATCGCCGGCGAATTTCCCGAAGAATTCGAGCGCGAAGAAGAACCCGTCATCCAAGCCGACGGACAAACCGACAGCCTCACCGTCGACGGCAGCCTCGAATACGTCGAACTCGCCCCCCAGCTCAACCTGCCGCCGCCGGAAGAAGACGCCCCTTTCCACACCGTCGCCGGCCTGATTATGGAAGAGCTGGAAAACCTGCCCGAAGTCGGCGAAAGCACCGACTACCACGGCTGGCGCTTCACCGTATTGGAAAAAGAAGGCCAGCGCATCGAGCGCGTGCAAATCAGCCGCATCGCCGAAGAAGAATAAAAACACCAAGCCTGAGGCCGTCTGAAATATTCAGACGGCCTCAGACTTTGCCAACCCGTGCCGCAATATCCGCCGCACGGCCGTCTGAAAACGAAGCGCCAACGATGCAAACAAGCGCCGCCGCCCATCCCCGCCAAATGCAAAAAAGCCGTCTGAAAAAAGCCCGCCCACAAACGCAGACAGTTTTTTCAGACGGCCTGATCGGATTTGCCGTCAACCCGCTTCAAACGTGTTGCACTGATTGATGTCGCCGCTTTCCAGCCCGCGTTTGAGCCAGTACATGCGCTGCTCGGATGTGCCGTGGGTGAAGCTGTCGGGCACGGCATAGCCCCTGCTGCGCTTTTGCAGGGTGTCGTCGCCGACGGCCGCTGCGGCGTTCATCGCCTCTTCGATGTCGCCCGCTTCGAGCAGGTTTTGCCGCTGCGCGTATTTCGCCCACACGCCGGCGAAGCAGTCGGCCTGCAATTCGAGTTTCACCGACAAGCGGTTGGCTTCGGCCTTGCCCGCCTGCTGCTGCATTTGGTGTACCTGCGGCAGGATGCCGAGCAGGTTTTGCACGTGGTGGCCGACTTCGTGGGCGATCACATAGCCGAAGGCCGTGTCGCCCGCCGCGCCGAGTTTGCTGCGCATTTCTTCGTAAAACGACAAATCGAGATAGACTTTTTTGTCGGCCGGACAGTAGAAAGGCCCCATCGCCGCCTGCCCCGTGCCGCAGGCCGTGCGCGTGCCGCCGGTATAGAGCACGAGGGTGGTGGGCGTGTAGCGGGCGTTTTGCCGCGCGAAATATTCGCTCCAAGTTTTCTCCGTATCCGCCAGGACGACGGCAGACAATTCTTTCAACTGCGACTCTTCCTGGCTGCTGACGCGCGTCTGCTGCGTGCTGCCGATGCCCAGTTGCGGCGAGCCGCCGACGATGCCCGACAAATCGATGCCGTAATACGCGCCGACGAGGACGACAATCAGGCCGACGATGCCCATGCCGCCTCCTCCGCCGCCGCTTTGCCCGCGACGGTCTTCGATATTGCTGCTTTGTTCTCTGCCTTGCCAGTGCATGATGTGGTTTCCTTTTTGGTGTGATGTATGAAGATGCGAGTAGCCGTTTCAGACGGTCTCTTGCGTTTCGGCTTCGCGGGCGCTCCGTTTTCAGAAACGTCATTCCCGCGAAGGCGGGAACGGCCTACCATTCCCCGCGTTTGAGTTTTTCGATTTGGCGGCGGTCGCGCTTGGTCGGCCGTCCTTCGGGATAGGCCGCGCTGATGCGCGAGGCCTGGTCGAGCAGTTTTTGCGCTTCGCGTTTGGCCGCCACTTCTTCGTTTTCGCGGTAGAGCAGGCGCGCTTCGGGCGCGGGGCGGCGCTGGTGGTTGAGGGCGAGCACGGTAATTTCGTAGGGCAGGGAATTGAGCGTCAGGTGCACCGTGTCGCCCGCCGCGATGTTTTTGCTGTTTTTCACCTTCGCGCCGTTTACCAGCACGCGTCCCAGCTCGATATGCTTCTGCGCCAGCGCGCGGGTTTTGAAAAAACGCGCCGCCCACAGCCATTTGTCCAAACGCATTGCGTCTGCCTGCATGCCGCCCATACCAGCCCTCCGAGGCCGTCTGAAAAAGGCGGCAGTTTAACACGGCGCATCGGCCTGAATAAAAACTCTAAGGATACGAAATACCGCTTGCCCGCCTACCGTTTATCGCGTAAATTGCGCGCCTTGTTTCGCAAAAGTGCGCCATCCGCGTATGATATTGCGCGAAAACCCGATTAAAAAGTGAGAACGTCCGAATATGAAACCCGTCTTTCTTGACTTCGAGCAGCCCATTGCCGAACTGACCAAAAAAATCGAAGAATTACGTTTCGTCCAAGGCGAATCCGCCGTGGACATCAGCGACGAAATCGAACGTTTGCAGAAAAAAAGCAGCGATCTGACCAAATCCATCTACGCCAAACTCACCCCCGCGCAAGTCTCGCAGGTTTCCCGCCACCCCCAACGTCCCTATACCCTCGACTACATCGCCGCCCTGTGCACCGACTTCCAAGAGCTGCACGGCGACCGTCATTTTGCCGACGACTACGCCATCGTTGGCGGCTTGGCGCGTTTTAACGGCCAAAGCGTCGTCGTTATCGGCCACCAGAAAGGCCGCGACACCAAAGAAAAAATCCGCCGCAACTTCGGCATGCCGCGCCCCGAAGGCTACCGCAAAGCCCTGCGCCTGATGCGTCTGGCCGAAAAATTCCGCCTGCCCGTGCTCACCTTCGTCGACACCCCCGGCGCCTATCCCGGCATCGGTGCGGAAGAGCGCAACCAGTCCGAAGCCATCGGCCGCAACCTCTACGAACTGACCAAGCTCAAAACCCCCGTCATCTGCACCATCATCGGCGAAGGCGGATCCGGCGGCGCGCTGGCGATTGCCGTCGGCGACTATGTCAACATGCTGCAATATTCCACCTATTCCGTGATTTCCCCCGAAGGCTGCGCTTCGATTTTGTGGAAAACCGCCGAAAAAGCCGCCGATGCCGCCGCCGCCCTCGGCATCACCGCCGACCGCCTGCTCAAACTCGGCCTGATCGACAAAGTCATCGACGAACCGCTGGGCGGCGCGCACCGCAACTATGAAGAACTGATGAACAACGTGCGCGAAGTGCTCACCGACCAGCTCCGCGCCGCGCAAGACATGCCGCAGGCCGACCTGCTCGAACGCCGCTTCGACCGCATCATGGCCTACGGCCAATTCGTTGATAAGTAAACATGGCAAAGGCCGTCTGAAAGCGTTTTTCAGACGGCCTTTTTCTGTTTTCCCGTTTAAAAAATGGGGCTGTCCTAGGGGCTGTTGACATTCAAGCCAGCCTTAAAACCGTAGCAGCCAGATAAAT
>CAMURX010000185.1 GCA_947097615.1 uncultured Neisseria sp.
CCAAACCCTGCCGGGCGGGCGGCACGCGCTGGTGGATTTCGCCGCCCGTTTCGCCGACGCCGGCGGAGAAGAGCAGACGCACCGCGAGCTGTCCGCCTTCGTACGCAGCGGCGGCCGCTGGTATTTCATCGATCCCACCGTTTCCCTGCCCGCGCCGCAAACGCCCTGTTTCTGCGGCTCGGGCAGGAAATTCAAAAGCTGCTGCGGACGGTTTTTCCGCTGACAGATATTTGCCGCATTATGGCACAGTCGAAAGGCAACGATATTCATTGTAATCCAATACATTAGGAGATAAAACATGACTGACGCACACAAAATCTACACCGCATGGACGCAGATGTGGAACGGCCATCTTGATATTGCCGACGAACTGTTGTCGCCCCATTTCAAAGCGCACCTGACCGCCGACTCCACCCCGCCGCCCGCGCCCGTTACCGACATTGCCAGCGCGAAGGCTTGGATTGCCACCATCCGCGCCAAAGCCGATTTGCATTACGAACTCGTGCTCGGCCCGTTTTGCGACGGCGACATGATTTCCGCCTATTGGCGCGTTACCGCCACGCTCGGCGGCAAAACCGCCGTCAAAGTCGGTACGGATTTCCTGAAAGTCAAAGACGGCAAAATCACCGACTGCTGGACGATGAATAACAACGCCGCATAAAGCGAAGCCCGATGGGTTTCAGGCAGCCTGCATTTGGGTTTTGATAAAGTGCAGGCTGCTTTTTGCAAGTTCGGTGTGTGATTGGGTTACACCAGCCCTGCCTTCTCCAATCCCATCAGGCCGTCCATGCTACCCGCCGGGGTGGCAAAAGACACATTCAGGCGGTTCCAGACGTTGATGGTGTTGATGACGTGGGTCAACGCCACCAGTTCTTCTTCATCGAAATGGGCGCGTACCGCCGCATAGTCTGCATCGCGGACACCCTGCTCGGAGATGCGGGTCAAATTTTCCGCCCATTGCAGCATAGAGGCCGTCTGAAAAACGTTTTTTCCTTTTCCGTTTTCAGACGGCCTCCGAACAATCCATACCTATATAAGGAGCAACAGACATGAGCATCAAAGACTGGCCGGAAGGCGAGCGACCGCGCGAGAAGCTGTCCGCCCTCGGCGCGGGCGCGTTGAGCGACGCGGAGCTGCTGGCCGTGCTGCTGCGCACGGGCATCAAGGGCATGAGCGCGGTGGACCTGGCGCGCTATCTGTTAAACGAGTTCGGCAGCCTCGGCCGCCTGATGAGCGCACCCGAGCGCGAGCTGGTGCGGCACAAGGGCATGGGGCAGGCCAGCTTCACCCAGTTTGCCGTCGTGCGCGAAATCGGCCGCCGCGTGCTGGCCGAAGAGCTGCGCGAAGGCGACCTGATCGCCGACCCGCAGGCCGCCGCCGACTTCCTGCGCCTGCAACTGGGACACGAGCGCGTCGAAGTCAGCCTCGCCCTGTTGCTCAACAGCCGCAACCGCCTGATCGACTGCGCGGAACTCGCACGCGGCACGCTGGCGGAAAACGCGGTATACGTGCGCGAAGTGGTCAAACTCGCCCTCGACCGCCACGCCGCCGCCGTCATCCTCGCCCACAACCACCCCGGCGGCTCGCCCGAACCCTCCGCCGCCGACATCGCCTTCACAGGCCGTCTGAAACAGGCTTTGGAACTGGTGGACGTGCGCCTGCTCGACCATTTCGTCATCACCGCAAAACAGGCCGTGTCCTTTGCCGCGCGCGGGCTGGTATAGCCGCCCGCCGCTTTCAGACGGCCTGTCTTCCCTGCGGCGAAAGGGGTACAATGCCCGCCGTTTTGCCACCGCACAAGGAATCATCATGCAAACCTCGCTTCTACCCTTTTTCGGCGTTATCCGCGTCACAGGCGACGACCGCGCCGCCTTCCTCCACGGCCAGCTCTCCAACCACATCGAAGACCTCGCCGAAGGCCAAGCCTGCTACGCCACCTACAACACGCCCAAAGGCCGCGTCATCGCCAATATGATTGTTGCCAACCGCGGCGGCGACATCCTGCTGGTGCTGGCAAAAGACCTTGCCGAAGCCGTCGCCAAACGCCTGCGTATGTTTGTGCTGCGTGCCAAAGCCACGTTTGAAATTCTGGAAACCCACGGCGCGGCCTGCCGCCTCGCCGACGGCCTCGCGCCGCAGCCCGCCACCGAGCCGCATCTGGCCTTCGCTTTCACCGTTTCAGACGGCCTCATCGACATCCCCCTGCCGCACGGCGGCGTGTTCCTCATCGGCGAAACCGCCGCCCTGCCCGCCTATGACGCAGCCGCCGAAAACGCCTGGAAGCTGCACGAAATCCGCAGCGGCTATCCGTGGATCAGCGCCGCCACCAAAGAAAGCTGCGTCGCGCAGATGCTCAACCAGCACACCATCGGCGGCGTGCATTTCCGTAAAGGCTGCTACCCCGGCCAGGAAATCATCGCCCGTGCCCAATACCGCGGCCAAGTCAAACGCGGCCTCGCCGTACTCGCCTCGCACGCGCCGCAGGCCGAAGGCGCGGCCGTGTTGCAGGACGCGGCGGAAGCGGGCATCGTCATCAACAGCGCTGCCGATGCCGAGGGCAGTCTCAGCCTCGCCGTTATCAAACACAGCGCGGCCGCCGCCCCGTTGGCCGATGCCGCAGGCAACCCCTTCGCGCAGCAGGCAATCTTCTTCGCCAGCGAAACGGCGGAATAACACCCCGAACGCATCCCCGCCCCACGGCGCACAGCACAGCCCTCCTGTCTGTGCGCCGCCACTTTTGTGCCGCCCCGCGTTTCGCGCTTTTTGCTTTTTCCGTTATAGTGAAACAAAATAGAAAAGATACAAGGCAGCAAGCCTCAGACGGTACAAGTAGTATGGGGCAGGTTTTCTTGGCATTTTTAATGCCGTAGAAAACCGCCCTCTTCGAGCTAAGGCGCAGCAACGCCGTAGATTTTTTATTTTGTTTCACTATACAATCAAACGTCGTTTTACCGACGGACACCCTTTTCAGACGGCCTCAAAGGCCGTCTGAAAACGCCCAATCCGCCCGCAGAACCTCCCACATCAGAATAAAACACAAGGAACACTATGCCGACCAAAATCCTGCTTCCCACCCTCTTCTTCGCTCCTGCCCCCGCCCTCGCCGCCACACCCGACGGCACGCAACTGGGTCTCGCCTGGGGCATCCCCTTCGCCCTTATCCTCCTCTCCATCGCCACCGGCCCGCTCTTCTTTGCCCACACCTGGCACCATCATTTCGGCAAAATCACCGCCCTGCTGACGCTGCTCTTTCTCATTCCCTTCGCCTTTGTTTACGGCATCGGCGCGGGCGTCGGCACGGTTGTCCACGCCCTAGTCGAAGAATACATCCCCTTCATCCTCCTGCTGCTCGCCCTCTACACCGTTTCCGGCGGCATCCTCGTTTGGGGCAACCTGCACGGCTCGCCGAAAACCAACACCGCCATCCTCGCCATCGGCACGCTGCTGGCTTCCGTGATGGGCACAACGGGCGCAGCCATGCTGATGATACGTCCGCTGCTCAAAGCCAACGACGAGCGCAAACACCGCGTCCACAGCGTCATCTTCTTCATCTTCCTTGTTGCCAACATCGGCGGCGGCCTCACCCCGCTGGGCGACCCGCCCCTGTTTCTCGGCTTCTTAAAAGGCGTCGATTTCATGTGGACAGTCAAACACATGCTGCCGCCCGTCCTCATCAGCAGCGCGGTTCTGCTCACCCTCTATTACTTCCTCGACCGCCACT
>CAMURX010000186.1 GCA_947097615.1 uncultured Neisseria sp.
CGATTTCGGGTTCGGACAGCATGACGTAGGACATGATGATGACGATGTCGCCCTTTTGTACCAGCCGTGCCGCCGCGCCGTTGAGGCAGACGACGCCGCTGCCGCGCTCGCCGGCGATGGTGTAAGTTTCGAGGCGTGCGCCGTTGTTGTTGTTGACGATTTGTACTTTTTCGTTGACGAGTATGCCTGCGGCGTCGAGCAGGTCGGGGTCTACCGTGATGCTGCCGACATAGTTCAAATCGGCTTCGGTAACGGCGGCGCGGTGGATTTTGCCGCCGAGCATGGTGCGGAACATGGGTTTCCTTATTTGGGTGGTTCGACAATGTTTTCAGACGGCCTTTGTCTGTTTGGAGGCCGTCTGAAAGCAAAAAGGGCGGCATTATAACGCCAACTGTGCTCTCAGCCAGCGCAGATAGTCTTTGCTGCCGCCGCTAACGGGCAGCATCAGGATTTGCGGGCAGTCGTAGCTGCTGCGGGCGCGGACGGTTTTGGCCACTTTTTTGAACAGGCTGCGCGCGCTTTTGACGGTGATGCGGATTTCGTCGTCGCGGCAGGTTTCGCCCATCCAGACATATTGGCTGACGATGTTTTCATACTGCACGCAGGCGGCGAGGCGTTTTTTCAGCAGGGCGCGGCCGATGTTTTCCGCTTCGGTGCGGTTAGGCGCGGTAATCAGGACGACGGCGGGTTTGAAGCGGGGCATTTCAGACGGCCTCTTTGAAATTCAGCACCGGCCAGCCTTTTTCCTGCGCCTCGCGCAGCAGTTCGGCGTCGGGGTTGACGGCGACGGGTTCGTCGACCAGGCGCAGCAGCGGCAGATCGTTTTTCGAGTCGCTGTAAAAATAGCTTTTGCCGTAGCCGGCAAGGCTTGCGCCGCGTGCGGCCAGCCATTGGTGCAGGCGGGTGATTTTGCCTTCTTTCAGGCTGGGGATGCCGACATAGCGGCCGGTGTAGCGGCCGTCTGCGTCGGTTTCGAGCTGCGTGCCGATAACGTTGTCTATGCCGAACAGGCGGCAGATGGGGCGGATGATGAATTCGTTGGTGGACGAGATGACAAGCAGTTCGTCGCCCGCGTCGCGGTGGCTCTGCACCAGCATTTTCGCCATCGGCGCGATATGCGGTTCGATAAACTCGGCACTGAATTCGCGGTGCATTTCGTCCAGCTCGGTGCGGGAGAAGTTTTTCAGCGGCGCGAGGTGGAAGGCGAGGAATTCGTCGATGTCGAGACAGCCGTTTTGGTAGTCGCGGTAGAACCTGTCGTTCTGCGCGCGGGTGTATTCGACGTCGACCAGGCCTTTTTTCATCAGATACTGCGGCCAGGCGTGGTCGGAATCGGTGTTGATCAGGGTGTTGTCCAAATCGAAGATGGCGAGGTTTTTCATACGGCGTCCTGTTTGGCGAGCAGCCGCCGCAAGAGCGGCAGGGTGAGCGGGCGGCGGGTGGTGGCGGTGTAGAGGCAGAGGGTGTCGAGCATTTGTATCAGGCTGTCCATGTCGCGCTGCCAGTAGCTGAGCAGATAGCGGAAGATTTCGTCGTCGACATCAAGCTGGCGCGCCCGCGCCATGCCGGCCAGGGCGGCGATTTTTTCTTCGTCGGACAGGGGTTTGATGTCGTAGACGAGGCAGTAGCCCATGCGGGTGCGCAAATCTTCGCGCACGGCAAGCTGCGCGGGCGGCACGTCGGCGGCAAGCAGCAGGCGGCCGCGGCCGCTGTTGCGGAAGCGGTTGAAGATTTCAAACAGCAATGCCTGTTCGCCGTCGTTCAGCCTGTCGGCCTGATCGATGGCGAGATAGTCGGCATCGAGGGCGGAATCGTCCAGCGGCATGGCGGCAGCATCGATATAGCGCGCGTCCGCGCCCTGCTCCGCTGCCTGCCCCGCCCATGCCCGCAGCAGGTGGCTTTTGCCCGTGCCCGCCGCGCCCCAGACGTAAACAAACTGATCACGCGCCTGTTGCAGGACAAACACCAGCTCGCAGTTGGCACTGCCGAGGAATTTGTCAAACCCCGGATAGTCGCGGCGGGCAAAGTCGAAAATCAGTTGGTTCACGGGCGGCCTGCTCGGATGGAAAAAACCGCGCGATTGTAGCCCCTTTCGCGCGGCTCTCAAAATCAGGCCGTCTGAAAACGCGGTTTCAGACGGCCTTATGCCTGTGTCCGGCCATAAATGTGAAATACGGCAGACCGGATTTGCATTCCCAAAACCGGAAAGGCCGTCTGAAAAACAGATTCTGGCAAGGCAAAACCTCTTTTCAGACGGCCTGCCGCCGCGCTTACAGGTTACAATCCGCGCTTTTTGCCTCAAGCGGAAGTTTTCCATGATTCAAACCCTTCTCGATTTTATCCTGCATATCGACGTCCATCTGGCCGAACTGGCCGCACAGTACGGCGCATGGATTTACGGCCTGTTGTTTCTGATTGTGTTCTGCGAAACGGGGCTAGTGGTTACGCCCTTTCTGCCGGGCGATTCGCTGCTGTTTGCCGCCGGTGGCATTGCGGCGGTAGGCGGCATGAACGTCCATGTGATGGTGCTGCTGCTGTTTGCCGCCGCCGTGTTGGGCGACGCGGCGAATTTTGCCGTCGGCAAATACTTCGGCGCGAAACTGTTTGCCAATCCCGATTCCAAAATCTTCCGCCAAAGCCATCTGGCGAAAACCCATGCCTTCTACGAAAAATACGGCGGCAAAACCATCATCATCGCCCGCTTCGTGCCCATTGTGCGCACCTTCGCGCCCTTTGTCGCGGGCATGGCCGACATGCACTACGGCCGCTTCATCCGCTACAACATCATCGGCGCGGCCTTGTGGGTGGTGCTGTTTTCCTACGCGGGCTATTTTTTCGCCAACATCCCGCTGGTGAAACAAAACCTGAGCCTGGTGCTGGCGGCGATTATTGTCGTTTCCCTGCTGCCGGCGGTGATTGAAATCGTCAGGGCGAAGCGGGCGGGCAGGCAACGCGGCAGTTGAGGCCGTCTGAAAACGGAATCCCAACGAAATGAAAACGCCGAAACAAAAAGAACGACACGCAAAACGTGTCGTTCTTTTTGTTTCAGGCTATCTAAACCAACTCAGCCGCCGCAGACGCCGCAGCAGCCGCTTTCGGTTTTCTCGCCTTTGTCGTTATCGACGACGGGCAGCTCCACCTCTTCTTTCTGCTGCGGCTGTTCGTTGTCGTAGGTGTCGACTTTGATTTTGTTTTCTTCCTGGCTCATTGCTGAATCCTTTCTGTGTTTAGGGTTGGAAACGGGCGCATTGTAAGGCAAAAGCAAGGTTCAGCCCACTATGGCCTCCGCTTTCGGGATAGTGCTTTTCAAAGGCCGTCTGAAAGGCGCGGATACTTTTTCAGACGGCCTTAGGGACTGTCGACAATTGGCATTGCGGCGGATTTTGCGCCATAAAACGGCATCTGCCACGTTGAAAACACTCGCCTATGGGCGGCATAGGCTCGCATTTTCGCCTTGCATCTGCCGCTTTCTGACGCAAAATCCGCTTCACAAACCAATTGTCAACAGCCCCAGCACTATTTGCCGTCTTCGCTGTCGAGGAAGCTTTTCAGGCGGTCGCTGCGGGTTGGGTGGCGCAGCTTGCGCAGGGCTTTGGCCTCGATCTGGCGGATGCGCTCGCGGGTAACGTCGAACTGTTTGCCCACTTCTTCCAGCGTGTGGTCGGTGTTCATGTCGATGCCGAAACGCATGCGCA
>CAMURX010000187.1 GCA_947097615.1 uncultured Neisseria sp.
GGGGAACAGACCTTCTTCGCCGCCGACGAGGTAGACGACGGGGTATTCGAGTCCTATGGAGGCGTGGAGGGTGGACATTTTGACGGCATCGGTTTCTTCGTCTTCGCGGCCTTCGAGCAGGGTCATGAGGGCGAGGGTTTGCGCCAGTTCGAGGAGGTTTTTGCCGTCTTCTTCGCCTTTTTTCGCCAGCCAGCGGCACAAGTCCTGCACGTTGCGCCATTTGATTTCGCCGGCTTTGCCTTCTTCGCTGCCCAATAGGTGGGCTTCGTAGCCGATGTCGGCAAGCAGGTTTTGCATGAGGGCGCCGGCGTCTTCGCTTTCGGCGCGGCGGCGGTAGGTGTCGATAAGGGCGGTGAAGGCGGCGAGGCTTTGGCGGTTGCGCTCGGGCATGGGTTCGAGGGCGGCGGGGCTTTTGGCGGCGTCGCTGAGGCAGGCGGCATGGGATTTGGCGTAGTCGTTCAGACGGCCTAAGGTGGTGTCGCCGATGCCGCGTTTGGGGGTGGTGGCGGCGCGCAGGAAGGCGGGGTCGTCTTCGCGGTTGGCGATGAGGCGGATGTAGGAGAGGATGTCTTTGATTTCGGCTTTGTCGAAGAAGCTTTGGCCACCGGAGAGGCGGTAGGGAATGCGGGCGGCGCGCAGGGCTTCTTCGAAGACGCGTGCCTGGTGGTTGCCGCGATAAAGAATGGCGAAGTCGGCGTATTTCAGACGGCCTTCGGCTATGGTTTTGCGGCGGGCGATTTCGCCGACGACCCATTCGGCTTCGTGTTGTTCGTTTTGGCAGGCGGCGACGGTGACGATGTCGCCCATGCCGTAGTGCGACCACAGGGTTTTGGGGAAGAGTTTGGGGTTGTTTTGTATGACTTGGTTGGCGACTTTGAGGATGCGGGCGGTGGAGCGGTAGTTTTGTTCGAGTTTGACGATTTTGATTTGCGGATAGTCGCTTTGCAGGCGGCGCAGGTTTTCCATGTCGGCGCCGCGCCAGGCGTAGATGGACTGGTCGTCGTCGCCGACGGCGGTAAACATGCCTTCGGCGCCGCAGAGCAGGCGCATGAGGGCGTATTGGCAGGTGTTGGTGTCCTGGCATTCGTCGATGAGCAGGTAGCGCAGGCGGTTTTGCCAGCGCAGGCGGATGTCGTCGGAGTCGCGCAGCAGCAGGGCTGGCAGGCGGATGAGGTCGTCGAAGTCGACGGCCTGGTAGCTGTGCAGGGTTTGCGCGTATGAGGCGTAAAGCCGGGCAATTTGTTTTTCCCAGTTGTTGTCGGCGGCCTGCACGGCCTGTTCGGGGGTTTGCAGGTCGTTTTTCCACAGGGAGATTTGGTGTTGGGCGGAGAAGATTTGTTCGCGGCCGCTGCTGCCGAGCAGTTCGCCGATGATTTTCGCGCTGTCGGAGGCGTCGAGGATGGAGAAGTTTTTTTTCAAACCGGCGTGCGCAGCTTCTTCGCGCAGGATTTTCATGCCCAGTGAGTGGAAGGTGGAGACGGTGAGGCCGCGTGTTTCGCTGCGGCCGAGCATGGCGGCGACGCGCTCCTGCATTTCGCGCGCGGCTTTGTTGGTGAAGGTGATGGCGGCGATGTGGCGGGGGGAGTAGCCCGCGTTGCGTATCATGTGGGCGATTTTTTCGGTGATGACGCGGGTTTTGCCGCTGCCTGCGCCGGCGAGGACGAAAAGGGGGCCGCCGAGATAGCGCACGGCTTCCTGTTGCTGGGGGTTGAGCTGCATGGTGTGGGGCCGTCTGAAAGGTCGGGAAACGGGATGGGGAAGGGGGCGGATTATAGCGGCTGCGGCGGAGGCCGTCTGAAAACCTTTCAGACGGCCTTTTGGCTGCGGGATGGCGTTTCCGAAAAGGGCAGGGCGCGGGGACGGCGTTTGCCTAAGCTTTGCTTTCAGACGGCCTTTTTGTCGCGGGAGGCCGTCTGAAAGGGGGTAAGGCTATTTTTCCTGTTTTTTCAACAGTAGGCAGGACAGGGCGATGCAGCCTACAGCAAAGGCGGCGATGGCGGCGTATTGCGGCAGCAGGTCGCGCAGGCCGAGGCCTTTGGTGAAGGTGCCGAGGCTGACGGTGAGATACCACGAGGCGGGGAAGGTTTTGCCGATGGCGTAGCCGCCGCCGGAGAGGGTGGACATGGGGTAGAGGAAGCCCGAGTAGTTCATGGCGGGAATCATGGCGATGATGGAGGCGGCGAAGAGGGCGGCAAGCTGTGATCTGACGAAGCAGGACACCAGCAGCCCCATGGCGGTGGAGGCGGCGGCCATCAGCAGCGTGCCGAGGGCGAGGGCGGTGAAGCTGCCTTTGAGCGGCACGCCGAACCACAGCAGCATCATGAGCATCATGGCGGCGAAGTTGACCATGCCGACGGCGATGTAGGGCAGTTGTTTGCCGATCAGATATTGCGCGGCGGTGGCGGGCGAGGCGTAGAAGTTGGCAATCGAGCCGGTTTCGCGTTCGCGCACGACGCCGACGGCGGCCATCATGGCGGGGATCATCATCAGCACCATCATCATCACGCCGGGGGCGATGGCGTTGATGCTGTCGAAGTCTTGGTTGTACATGAAGCGGGGTTCGACGGCGGCGGGGGCTTCGAGGGAAATGGGCAGGCCGGTGGCGGCGATGCGGTCTTTGCCGTAGGCGGCGAGCAGGCCGAGGATGTAGCCGCGCGTGGTGGTGGCGTTGAAGGGCATGGCGCCGTCGATATAGAAGCCGACTTCGGGGGCGCGGCCGCGTTCGAGTTCGCGGCCGAAACCGCTTGGGATGTCGATGACGAGGACGGCGCGCGAGCTTTGCAGGACGGTGTCGATTTCGTCGGCGCTGCGTATCGGCGGCTGTTCGGCGAAGTAGGGCGAACCGGCGAAGTATTCGGCCAGTTGGCGGCTTTGCGCGGATTGGTCTTGGTCGTAGACGGCGTATTTGAGGTTTTGCACGTCGAAGGACACGCCCCAGGAGACGGCGGCCATCATGATGAGCGGGCCGAATACGGCGAAGAAGAGGCGGATGCGGTCGCGCAGCAGCTCCTTGGCCTCGCGCACGGCAAAGGTGCGCACCATGGAAAACCAGTATCGGAAAGAGGTGGTGTCGAATTTCGGCGTTTCAGACGGCCTTTCTGCCTGTTCCGAAACCACGTTTTCAGACAGCCTGTCCGCTTCGAGGCCGTCTGAAACCTTTTCCCCGCCGCCATCTTCCGCTTCCGCATCAATCAGATACCGCACAAACGCCTCTTCCAAATCGGGGGCATGGCGGCGCTGCACCAGCTCCTGCGGCGTGCCGACGGCCAGCACGCGGCCTTTGTGCATAAAGGAAATACGGTCGCAGCGTTCGGCTTCGTTCATAAAGTGGGTGGAAACGAAGATGGTGATTTTGTCCTGCCGCGACAGTTGCAGCAGGTGCCGCCAGAACATATCGCGGGCGGCGGGATCGACGCCGGAGGTGGGCTCGTCGAGTATCAGCACTTCGGGGCGGTGCAGGCAGGCGGCGGCCAGCTGCAGGCGCTGGCGGATGCCCAAGGGCAGCGAGGCGGGCGCGGTGTCGGCCACCCCGGCCAGGTCGAACTGTTCGAGCGCTTCGGCCACCGCCGCCGCGCCCCTGCCGCCCATGTCGTAGAGTTCGGCGTGCAGCTTCAGGTTTTGCCGCACGCTCAGTTCTTCATACAGCGAAAACGCCTGCGACATATAG
>CAMURX010000188.1 GCA_947097615.1 uncultured Neisseria sp.
TACCTGCGGACACCCAACCATGCCCAAACACATCCTGCTCGGCGTCAGCGGCGGCATCGCCGCCTACAAATCCTGCGAACTCGTGCGCCTATTAAAAAAACAGGGACACGAAGTGAGCGTCGCCATGAGCCGCGCCGCCGTCGAGTTCGTCTCCCCGCTCACCTTCCAAGCCCTCAGCGGCAACCCCGTTTTGCGCGAAACACACGACGGCGCGGCATCCGACGGCATGGCGCACATCCGCCTCACCCGCGCGGCCGACGCCTTTCTTATCGCCCCCGCCACTGCCAACACCCTCGCCAAAATCGCCAACGGCATTGCCGACAACCTGCTTACCAACCTCGCTGCCGCCCGCAAATGCCCGCTGGCCGTCGCCCCCGCGATGAACGTGGAAATGTGGCGCAATCCGGCCAACCAACGCAATATCGCGCAGCTCGTTTCAGACGGCCTCACCGTCTTCCCGCCCGATGCGGGCGATCTGGCCTGCGGCGAAACGGGCGAAGGCCGCATGGCCGAACCTGCCGCGTTGGCCGACCTGCTGGCCGATTTGTGGACGCCCAAAACCCTGCGCGGCAAAAAAGTGCTCGTCACCGCCGGAGCAACCTTTGAAGCCATCGACCCCGTGCGCGGCATCACCAATCTGTCCAGCGGCCAAATGGGCGCCGAACTCGCCCGCGCCTGCCGCGCCGCCGGTGCACAGGTCACTTTGATACACGGCCAGATGCAGGCCGCCCTGCCCGCCGGTCTGCACGAAACCGTGTCCGCCGTCAGCGCACAGGCGATGTACGAAGCCGTGATGGCTCGCGCGGCAGACAGCGACATATTCGTCGCCGTGGCTGCCGTAGCCGACTACAAAGTGAAAAACGCCGCCGCGCACAAGCTGAAAAAAGACGGCAGCGGCCGCCCGCCTGTTATCGAACTCGAAGAAAACCCCGACATCCTCGCCGCCGCCGCCGCCCTGCCGCATCCGCCCTTCTGCGTCGGCTTTGCCGCCGAAAGCCGCAATATCTTGGAATACGCCCGCGCCAAGCGCGCGAAAAAAAACATCCCGCTGATTGTCGCCAACGACGTGGCCGTGGCAATGGGCAAGGCGGGCAACCAAATCACCCTTATCGACGCCGCCCGCGAAACAGTCCTGCCCCATTGCGGCAAGGCCGAAGCCGCCGCCGCCATCGTCGGCCGCATCGCCGAAATGACGGTGGAGGCCGTCTGAAAGCGCGGCTTCAACGAAGTGAAAAGCAAAAGGCTGCCTGAAACCCGTTTTCAGACGGCCTTTCTGCCCCGCAAAGGTAAAAAACCGCCCCGCTTGAATAAGACGGTTTATCATTGCCGCCCTTTTTCCCTAGGGCGCGTTGACATTCAACTTTTGAAGCGGATTTTGCGGCATAAAATGGCAGATGCAAGGCGAAAACGCGAGCCAATGCCGTCCATTGGCGAGTGTTTTCAACGCGGCAGATGCCGTTTTAGGACGTAAAAGCTGCCAAAATGTTGATTGTCAACACGCCCAAACACAGCAAGGCCGCTCCCGCCTACGCGGGAATGACGTTTCCGAACCCCGCGTTCAGACGGCCTCAAACAGAACCGTATCATCATGCACACATCCCCGCTCATCCTCGCCCAAACGCAAAAATGGCAAACCGAACTGGCCGCCTCGCCGCTGTGGCTGCTGCAAACCCTCGCCGGCGTATTGTTTGCCGCCGCCCTCGCCGCCCTCCTTTTAAGCCGCACCCGTTTCGGCCGCGAGTTTTGGCAGGTGCTCAAACCCTGCCTGAGCAGACGCGGCGCGCTGGCGGCGGCTGCCGTCGTCGTCCTGATGATCGTGCTGCTGCTCACCGAAGTGCGGCTTTACGTTCTCAACACCTTTTTATACAGCAGCGCATACAGCGCCATGCAGGATAGGCTGGCCGCCGTGTTCTGGACGGCCGTATCCATGAACGCCGCCGTGATGCTCATCCGCTCGGTCAACCTCATCATCAACGACTTTCTCGACCAGGCGCTGGCCATCAAATGGGCAGAACAGCTCAACCGCGTCCTCACCCGCCGCTGGCTCGCCGGCAAAACCTACCACCGCCTGCAAATGCGCCGCGACGCCCCCGACAACATCGACCAGCGTATCCAGATGGACGCGCAGGAATTCATCGTCTCTACCATCACCTTCCTGCGCGGTATGCTCAATTCCGTGATTTCCACCATAGAATTCACCATCGTCTTATGGGGCTTGGCGGGCATGCTGCCCGTGTTCGGCATCGAAATCCCGCACGGCATCGTCTTTCTTGTCTACCTCGCCATCCTCGCCGCCACCGCCCTGGCCATGTGGATAGGCCGCCCGCTCATCCGCTCGAACTACGAAAACGAACACCTCAACGGCGACTACCGCTACTCCCTCGTGCGCATCCGCGACCACTCCGAAAGCATCGCCTTCTACAACGGCGAATGGCGCGAACGGCAGCAGCTTTCCGAGCGCTTCCGCGCCATCATCGCCAACCGCTGGCGCATCGCCCGCCAAAGCATCACCCTCAGCGGCTTCAACGACGTGTTCAGCCAAATCATGCAGCTTCTGCCCCTGATGTTGCAGGCGCCGCGCCTGTTCGCCGGACAAATCAAAATCGGCGACGTGCAGCAGACCGTCCAATCCTTCGCCCGCCTGCAAAAATCCATGTCCTTCTTCCGCAACTTCTACAAAGACTTCACCGTCTACCGCGCCCGCCTCGAACGTATCGCCGGCTTTATGGACAGCATGGACGACAAACGCCCCGCACACCAACCCGACACCGAAACCCTTTCAGACGGCCTCATCCTCGACCGTCTCACCCTGCTGCGCCACAACGGCGACACTCTTCTGGCCAACGTCAGCTTCACCGCCCGCCCCGGCGACGCCGTCCTCATCCGCGGCGCCAGCGGCTGCGGCAAAACCTCCCTCTTACGCGCCCTCGCCGGACTCTGGCCCTTCGGCAGCAGCGGCCGCATCGTCCGCCCGCCGCAGGAAAACATCATGTTCGTGCCGCAAAAAGCCTATATGCCGCAGGGCAGCCTCCTGCAATCCGTCTGCTACCCCGCGCCGCAGGCCAGCCGCGCCGACGTTGCCGCCGCCCTCGAAACCTGCCGCCTCGCCCACCTCGTCCCCCTGCTCGACAAGGAAGACAACTGGCAGCAGCGGCTTTCCCCCGGCGAACAGCAGCGCATCGCCTTCGCCCGCGTCCTCCTCGCCCGCCCCGCCGCCATCCTCCTCGACGAAGCCACTTCCGCGCTGGACGAGCCCACCGAAGCCCACCTCTACACCACCCTGCGCCGCAGCCTGCCCGAGAGCATCATCGTCAGCATCGGCCACCGCAACACCCTCGAAGCCTTCCACAACCTGTCGCTCTACGTCGGCGGCGGCTGTCCCGACGAACCGGCACCTGAGGCCGTCTGAAAGCGCAGCTCCAACGAAGTTAAAACACAGTCCCGCCCCTTTTTCAGACGGCCTTTAAGGCCGTCTGAAAGCCACCGTCAAGCCGAAACCGCGAGATGCCCCAGCAACAACCAAACATAGATCTTTAATGCTCAATTCTTTCATTAATAATCCTTAATATTATATTAATAAATTTTAATTTAGCTTCTATTTTACATCTTCTTGTATATATCTAGATAATGTTTCAAATATTGAACCAAG
>CAMURX010000189.1 GCA_947097615.1 uncultured Neisseria sp.
CTTTACACAACACAACAGGCCGTCTGAAAACCTTTCAGACGGCCTGTCTGCCTATTACAATCCCCCTCCCCAACAGCAAAGCGAGAAACCAAATGGATCTGCGCCACATCCGTGAAGACTACAGCAAGCAGCAGCTTTCCGAACAAGACTGCACCGACAGCCCCGTCGCCCAGTTTGAAAAATGGCTGGACGAAGCCGTCAGGGCGCAAGTCAACGAGCCCACCGCCGTCAACGTTGCCACCGTCGGCGAAGACGGCCGCCCGCAAAGCCGCATGGTGCTGCTCAAAGAAGTCAACCCGCAGGGCTTCGTCTTCTTCACGAATTACCACAGCCGCAAAGGCCGTGCCCTCGCCGCTCGCCCCTTCGCCGCCCTCACCTTCTTCTGGCCGGAACTTGAACGGCAGGTACGCATCGAAGGGCGCGTCGAAAAACTCTCCGAAGCAGCCTCCGACGAATACTTCGCCTCCCGCCCCTACGCCAGCCGCATCGGCGCGTGGGCGAGCGAACAGAGCAGCGTCATTGCCGACAAAAACGTCCTTGTCAGACGCGCCGCCGCCGTCGGCCTCAAACACCCGCTCAACGTCCCCCGCCCGCCGCACTGGGGCGGCTTCCTCGTCATTCCCGACCGCATCGAGTTTTGGCAGGGACGCCCCAGCCGCCTACACGACCGCATCCGCTACCGCCTTTCAGACGGCCTGTGGCTCAAAGAGCGCCTCGCGCCGTAGTTTCAGACGGCCTTTCAGACGGCCTCCCCGAATCCCAAAGGCCGTTCCCGCCCGCGCGGGAATGGCGTTTCCGAAAAACAAAGCACCAACAAAGTCCAAACCAACCCCCGACGTTTCAGACGGCCTCACGCATACCGAGGCCGTCTGAAAAGGGAAAAACCGCTTTCAGACGGCCCGCAAAAGGTTTAAGGCGCCGGTCTGTCTGTTTGACGGCGGCAGCCTGTGCACGGAAAACGGCCTGCCGTTGGCGGCAGGCCGTCTGAAAAGCCGGTTTTATTCTTTCGGGAAGCTCTCTTTAATCCACAGCAGGGCAATCAGCAGGGCGGCAGCCAAGGCGGCAACGGTCAGCAGCATGGCGTGCTGGTAGTCGGCCAGGGTTTCCTGCGTGCCGGCGAGCAATTTGCCCGGCAGACCCATCAGCAGGCCGCCCGCGACAAACATCGAGCCGTTGACGATGGAGGCGGATGTACCGATCAGGTGTTGTGGAACGTTGTCGCCTGCGGCGGTGAAGTTGAGCATATGGCCGGCGTTGCAGAAGCCGAAGATGAAATACAAAACCATAGCCACGTCTCCCGACATCGGCAGGTAAATGACGCACAGCAGCGACAAAACCTGTACCAGCGTGGTGACGGCTATCGGCCATTTGCGCGATTTGAGCGCGTTGGAGATTTTGTTGATCAGCGGACTGCCGGCCGCCAGTCCCAGCCACAGGCAGGCGGTGGCGTGGTTGGCGGTGCCGACTTCGAGGCCGTGCGCCATCAGCAGTTTCGGCCCCCAGACGACGCCGAGCGCCAGAATCATGCCGAATACGATGGCGCCTTGGATGCTGATCGCCCAAATCTGTTCTTTTTTCAATACTTCGAGGATAGAGCGGAAGACGGAGGCGATGAACTCGCCCGCGCCGGATTTTTCGCCCTCCACTTCGGATGGGTTGTGGACAAACATCACGGCGGCAATCAGCAGAAGAACGCCGAATACACCGAAGCCGGTAATGATGGCACGCCATTCCCAACGGCTGAGTGCAAAGTCGAAGGCGGTTTGGCCAAAGGCGGACGAGAGGGCGGCCACGAGTTGCACAAGGCCGAACATGATGCCGAATTTGGCCATGCCGAACCATACGCCGCCGACATAGCCCGCGCCGACGAATCCGGCACACGAGCCCAGCGCCAGCACCACTTGCGAGAGCAGCAGCATTTCAAAACTTTGTGCGAAGGCAAACAGGAATACGCCCAAAATCACCAATCCGATGGCGGGTATCAGCACTTTGCGGCTGCCCAATTTGTCCAAGAGCGCGCCGGAGAAGAGTTGGGCGACGGCGAACACCCATGTGTAGGTGGCGGCAATTAGTCCGACTTGGTCGATGCTGAGGTTCAGCGTTTTCGCCACGCTGTTGTTGACGATGGCGTAGCCGGTCTGCACGTTGAACAGCCACACGACGAAAATCACGGCGATTGTCCAAACCGTCCAGGCGCGGGCGCCGCCGAGTTCGTAGGTTTTATTGTTTGTTTGCGTACTTATTTGATTCTACTATCAATTATACACTGTAAACTTCTTTGCCCGCGATATTAGGTCGCAGCAATGGCGCGGTCGTCGGCCAAGGTCATTTGGATGAACAGCACTTCTTCTAAGCTCTTCGCGTAGCGCATGCGGTATTCGATGATCGGTGTCGATTTTAGGTTGATAACCGCCAAATCCGCTTCCATGCCCGGCTCGATGCTGCCGATTTTGCCGGCCAGCCCCAAGGCTTCGGCCGTGCCGCGTCCGGCAAGATAAAAGCTGTGCAGCGAGCTGTACGGCGTGCCGTTCATCTGAGCGGCTTTGTAGGCTTCGTTCATGGTTTGCAGAATGGAAAAGCTGGTACCCGCGCCCAAATCTGTTGCCAGACCGACATGGACGGGGCGTTGTTCGGTTTTCAGTTTTTTCACGTTCAGACAGCCCGATCCCAAAAAGAAGTTGGAGGTCGGACAGTGCGCCACCGATGCACCCGTTTCGTTGAACACGCCCAACTCGCGGTCGGTCAGATGGATGCCGTGGCCGTAGATAGCGCGGCGGCGCATCAGGCCGTAGCGGGCATAGGCGTCGGTGTAGTCTTTCGCTTCGGGGCACAATTCTTTTACCCACGCGACTTCGTTGACATTTTCGGAAACGTGCGACTGAATCAGCATATCGGGATTTTCCTGCGCCAACGCGCCGATCATTTCCATTTGTTCGGGTGTCGAAGTGGGCACGAAACGCGGCGTAATGACATATTCCGCGCGGCCTTTGCCGTGCCATCTGCTGATCAGCGCTTTGGATTCGTAGGCACGCTGCGGCGTGTCCAACAGGGCGGCGGGAGCGTTTCTGTCCATGCACACTTTGCCCGCCATAATCCGCATATCGTATTTCGCCGCCGCTTCAAAAACCGCATCGACCGACTGCGGAAAAACGGTGCAGTAAACGGTTGACGAAGTCACGCCGTTGCGCACCTGCTCGCGCAGGAACACTTCCGCCACTTCGTCGGCATGTTCTTTGTTTTTAAAGCCCTGCTCGGCGACAAACGTATAGTTGTTCAGCCATTCGATTAGCTGTTCTCCATAGGCCGCGATGATTTCCGTTTGCGGATAGTGGACATGACAGTCGATAAAGCCGGGAATAATCAGGCTGTCCGCATATCTTTTGACGGGCACACCGTCCAGCTCGGGCAAAATCTTATCTGCCGCCCCCGTTTTGACAATCTTCCCGTTTTCCATCACCACCACGGCATCGGACTCATAAACCAAGCAATCTTCCATATCATGAAAAAACGGGTCTTTGCGAAAAGAAAGCATCGCACCGCGTATCGCAGTTTTTATACTCATAACATTCTCCTACTAAAATTTACACTTCGATTTATTTGCACAAATCAATTTGTGTGATTTAACTATACTATTAATAATGTAATA
>CAMURX010000190.1 GCA_947097615.1 uncultured Neisseria sp.
CTCCGTTCCGAGCAGGCGCGCGGCTTCGGCGTGATGCGGCGTCAGAACCAACTGCGGGTACAGCGCGGCTTCGGCGGCCAATGCCCCATCATGCGCCAGCAGATTCAGCGCGTCCGCATCCAGCAGCAACGGCGTATCGGAGGCCGTCTGAAAAACCACCCGCAGCAACTGCGCCGCCTCCGCAGCGCAACCCAAACCGCACCCGGCCACGCGTGCCGACAAATCCGTCCGTTTAAGCAATGCCGACGCGGTATCCAGCATGATTTCGGGATAGGCGGCAATCAGCGGCATGGGCAAAACAGGCTGATGAAAACCGGCCCATACCTTGCCGCAACCGAGCATCAAGGCGGAAGACGATGCCAATACCACCGCCCCGCTCATACCCGCCGCACCGCCCAGCACGGCCAGCGTGCCGAACGTGCCTTTGTGGCTGTCGGCCTGCCGCGGGCGGAATATTTGCGGAAACCGTTGCACGGCCTCCTCAAGCGGGAAACCTTCGGGCAATCGGTAAAAAACGTTCATGGCAATACTCCTTTACTTCGGATTTTCCGTTTTCAGACGGCCTTATTGTATGCTTTGTCGCCGTCGGATTTGCACCATCCGCATGAATTATTTTAATATTGCCCCTCTTTTGCCAACTTTGCCAACGGTCGAGGCCGCCCCATGGAATCCATTATCGAACTGCGTCATCTGAAAACCCTTCTGGCGTTGGAGGAAACCGGCAGCGTTTCCCTCGCCGCGCAACGGGTATTCCTGACCCAATCCGCCCTGTCGCACCAAATCCGCACGCTGGAAAACTATTACGAAACCCCCCTGTTCGAACGCAAATCCAACCCGCTGCGCTTCACGCCTGCAGGTGCGCGGCTATTAAAACTCGCCCGTGATTTGCTGCCCCAAGTGGCCGCGGCCGAACGCGACATGGCGCAGATTATCGAAGGCGAAGCGGGCGAACTGCGGCTGGCGGTGGAATGCCACACCTGCTTCGACTGGCTGATGCCCGCCATGGGCGAATTCCGCCCGTTGTGGCCGCAGGTGGAGCTCGACATCGTATCCGGCTTTCAGGCAGACCCCGTCGGCCTGCTGCTGTCCCACCGCGCCGATTTGGCGATTGTGTCCGAAGCCGTGCCGCAGGCGGGCATTGCCTACCGCCCCCTGTTTGCCTACGGCATGGTCGGCATCTGCGCCCCCGAACACCCGCTCGCAGCCAAAGAAATCTGGCAGGCGGAAGACTTTGCCGGCGAAACCCTGATTACCTACCCTGTCCCCGACGACATGCTCGACCTGCTGCGTAAAATCCTGCTGCCGCGCGGCATCAACCCGCAACGCCGCCACAGCGAGCTGACCATCGCCATCGTACAACTCGTGGCCAGCCGCCGCGGCATCGCCGCCCTGCCGTATTGGACCGTGATGCCGTATCTGGAGAAAGGCTACGTCGTCTCGCGCAAAATCACCGAAAACGGCCTGCAAAGCGAACTGTACGCCGCCATGCGGAGCGAAGACGGCGACACAGGCTACCTGGCCGACTTCTGCCAAATCGTGCGTGACCAAGGCTTTGCCACCCTGCCCGGCCTAAGCATACTGGAATAAGGCCGTCTGAAAATGCTCGAACTGCAAAACATCCGCAAACAATTCAACGGCAAAACCGTTGCCGACGGCATCAACCTCCAAGTCGCGCGCGGCAGCCTGCTCGCCATCCTCGGCCGTTCCGGCTGCGGCAAATCCACCCTGCTCAACATCGCCGCCGGACTGGCCGCCCCCGACGGCGGCCACGTCCTGCTCGACGGCACGGACATCACCGCCCTGCCGCCCGAAAAACGCCGCATCTCGCTGATGTTCCAAGACTACGCCCTCCTGCCGCACCTGACCGTCCTGCAAAACACCGCCTTCGGCCTCAAAATGCGCGGCACCGCCAAACGGCAGGCGGAAGAGGCCGCCGAAGCCATGTTGGAACAAGTCGGCCTGTCGGGCGAAGGACACCGCCGCCCCGACACCCTTTCCGGCGGCGAACAACAACGCGTCGCCCTTGCCCGCGCTCTGGCCGCCGAACCCAAACTGCTGCTGCTGGACGAACCCTTTTCCAGCCTCGACACCGGCCTGAGGAGCAGCCTGCGCAACCTGACCCGCGCACAGGCAGGCCGTCTGAACATCCCCGCCGTCCTCGTTACCCACGACCCCGAAGAAGCCTTCCTGATGGCCGACCGAATCGCGCTGATGGCCGACGGCCGCATCATTCAAGAAGGCAGCCCCGACGAACTGGGCGCGCACCCGAACAGCGCGGCGGCGGCCAAACTGCTCGGCTGCCGCAACGTTGGCGACACATTCTACCTTCCGCCCGACGCGCTCTTTCCCGACCCCGCCGGCCCCGCCTGCCCCGTCCTCGCCCTACACCGCCTTCCCGGCGGCACGCGCGCCGAAATCGGCCACCCGCAGTTCGGCCGCATAGAAATGCCCCTGCCGCCCGGTTTCCACGGCAGCGAAATCCGCGTCGGCACAGATACAGCCCGCCTGGTCCGCTTTCAAACGCCGCCGGACAAATCGGCATAAATACAGGCCGTCTGAAAACAAACGCCGCATGTTTGAGCCTCACAGAAACCCGCAGCGTTCGTTTTCAGACGGCCTTTTGCTATACTGCCGTTTTTGACACGGAAACAGAAAGCCCCGTCATGTCCGCCCCCCGCCCCTATCCCGCCCCGAGCTACCGCCAACGCCTGCAAATCGCCCTGCACTACCTGCTGCCCCAACTGGCCGTTACCCGTGCCGCAGGCTGGCTGGCCGAACGCCGCTGGGGCGTATTGACCACCTTCATCATCTGCGCCTTTGCCGCCCGCTACCGCATCAACCTCGACGAAGCAGCCCGCAGCAATCCCGCCGATTACGCCAGTTTCAACGAATTCTTCATCCGCCCGCTGAAAGACGGCGCAAGGCCGATAGACGGCGATGGGCAAAACCTCTGCCTGCCTGCCGACGGCCGCGTGAGCGAATGCGGTACCATCGAACACGGGCGGCTACTGCAGGCCAAAGGCCACAGCTTTACCGCCGCCGAACTGCTGGCAGGCGACGAAGGACTGGCCGCACGTTTTTCAGACGGCCTCTTCCTCACCACCTACCTTTCCCCGCGCGACTACCACCGCGTCCACATGCCCTGCGACGGCACTTTGCGCCGCATGATTTATGTGCCGGGCGAACTGTTTTCCGTCAATCCCTTCCTCGCCGAACACGTCCCCAACCTGTTTGCCCGCAACGAACGCCTCATCTGCCTCTTTGATACCGAATTCGGCAGCATGGTGCAGATTTTGGTCGGCGCCACCGTAACCGCCAGCATCAGCACGGTGTGGGCGGGTGTCGTCAATCCGCCGCGCACTGCCGGCGTGCGCCAATGGGACTATCCCGAATCGGGCGACGGTGCGGTCGTCCTGCGCAAAGGCGAAGAAATGGGCGCATTCCGCCTCGGTTCCACCGTCATCAACCTTTTCCCGCACGGCAGCGTCCGCCTAAACGAACGCCTGAAGGCAGGCGTGGAAACGCGGATGGGCGAAACCATGGCGCAACGGCTGTCCTAACCCATCGCATCGAAATACAGAAAGGCCGTCTGAAAACCGATTTTCAGGTTTTCAGACGGCCTTTTATGGTATTTCCTATACAGCA
>CAMURX010000191.1 GCA_947097615.1 uncultured Neisseria sp.
CTTATGTTCAATCTCTAACTTAATAACTTCTGGTCTGCTTCAAAGAAACCGACAGTCAATGAAATATCTTCTGTCTGTTTTTGTCGCAGTGTGAGGCTCGCGCACTCACACTTATCGGTAATCGTTTTGTTAAAGAACAGCGCTGTCAAAGCAGCGAAGATGTGAACTATACAGAACCCGGCAAACTTCAGTCAAGCAGGAAAAACGAAAAAAAATAAAGCAAATTTGTTATGTCAATGTGCAGAAAGGGAATTTTGTTTTCAGCTCACACAGCCGAATCAAACTTATTTATTGGCGATAGCGCCGCACAACCCGAAGCACCCGACCGAACCATACCCTCTGTGTTCTTTTATCCGGCATGATTTCGGCGGCAAACTGCCAGTCCTCATATTGCCGCAGCAAGTCTTGCAATTCCCGGTCTTCCACTCCGTTTTGCCGCAGCATTTCGATCAGCTCGGAGGCGGTAACGGCTGCGGCTGTTTCATCTTCATCGCCGATAAAGATGCTTTTCAGCAGCGCAAAGCCTTCGGCCAGCGGTTCGCGCTCTTTCAAACGGCCTCTTCTCCACCACCAAGCCACGGGCAGCAAGGCTGCGAAAACACCGACAACACCAGCCAGCAAAGCCGTGCCGAATCGGAAACGTCCCAGCCCCAGCCCGGCGAACAGATTGTTTTGGCTGCTTTCGTCATAATTCACCACCCACTGCTGCCAGTAAAATTGGCCGCTTTCCAGCCAGCCGCCCCACATTTTTCCGTTATGGCTTCCGGCAACCATCGCCCGATCACTTTCAGGCAGCGCTTCGCTCAAACCAGCCGTGATACGTTGCTCGGACACGGCTGCCGTAGGGTCGACGCGTAACCAAGCCTGTTCGCCCTCCAGCCAGATTTCCGCCCATGCATGGGCGTTTTTGCTGCGTATCTGCCAGAAATTGCCGCCTTCCTGATAATCCGCTCCGAGATAGCCGGTCACCACCCGCGCGGGCACGCCTGCGGCACGCATCATCACCACATAGCTTTGCGCGTAATGTTCGCAAAAACCCTGCCTGCCCTCGAACATAAAACTGTCGATGCTGTCGGCTCCCCGATACAGAGGCGGCTGCAAGGTATACGCAAACCGTCCATTACGGTAATAGTCCAACACCTTCTGCGAAAACTCTCCGATCGAACGGCTTTGCTGCGCCAGCGTCTGCGCCAGGCGGCGCGTGCGGAAATTGCCCGAATGCGGCAGACGCATATACAGTTTCTTTTCAAATTCCTTCAGTTTCTGCGGCAGCATACCGCCGGCGCGCGACTGCAATTCGATACGGCGCAATCCTTCCCTGCTGCGCACGCGCACCACGTCACCCAAACGCACGCTCATACCCGAACCTGCGCGCACAACGGGATAATCCAACGCAGGCACAACGCCTTTCTGATCGCGCAAAATCATCTGATACGACAACTTGAGGCCGTCTGAAATCCCGGGCGCGCTCACCTCCTCGAAATCCGGCATGGCGCGCCATGTCTGCCCGTCGAAATCCGCCATCACAATGGCACGCCAGTACAGCTGCCCCGCACCGGGCTTGAGGCCGTCTGAAAACGTCACATTCGCCACCAGCTCGTCGCTCTGCACCAGATTGCCGATGCTGCCCGGCTGCATCGTATCCGACAAACCCGTCTTCGCCCGCTCCTGCTGCTGGGAAATACTCCACAAAGGCTCACTGCGGCGCGGCATCACGACAAACAACACGGCCGCCAGCGGCAGCGTCAGACCGAATGCCAGCAAACCCTGTTTCAACGCGCTGCGCGCATCCAGTCCGCATAACACGGCAAAACACAGCCCCACCGCCAGCAGCGCCGCCAGCAGCCACACGCCCGTCAGCAGCGTCTGCCTGAACAGCACCGCCGAGCCGATTAAAAACAGCATCGCCAGCAGCAGCACTTGCCAGTCGCGCATCGTACTGCCCTCAAAAGACTTCAACATCACCATCAACAGCAGAAAGGAAATGCCGCCGTCGCGCCCGATTACCGTGCCCAGCTGCTGCCACACCAGCAAACCCGCCCCCGCCGCCAGCACCACCACGGCTGCCAAAGGCAGCCTGGCAACGCCCGCGCGCAACAAGGCAAAACGCAGCAGCAGCAAACCGCCGAACACGGCCGTCACCCCCATCGGCAGCTCGGCCAGCAGCGGCAGCGACGACCACAACAGCGCCAGCAGCACCGCCGCCACTGCTTTGCGCGGCGGCACTTCCTGTAAAAAGACGGGATTGGAAATCAGCATAATCGGTAAAGTGTTTTCAGGCGGCCGTCGTTTGACAGAGGCCGTCTGAAAACGGCGTTAGCGGTTTTCAGACGGCCTGATGGAATTTTTCGCAAAACGGCGGCACGCGGTTTTGGGTCGGCCGCTTTTCACGCGGGTAAAAAAATAACCGCTGCAAAGCGGTTTGGGTGTCTGGTTGCGGGGGCAGGATTCGAACCTACGACCTTCGGGTTATGAGCCCGACGAGCTACCATGCTGCTCCACCCCGCGTCAGAAGTGGCGCACTATACAGACCGCTCCGAACGCTGTCAAGCGCCCGAAAGCGCACCAAGGGCT
The DNA here is from genome assembly GCA_947097615.1 of uncultured Neisseria sp. Classification (GTDB taxonomy): domain Bacteria; phylum Pseudomonadota; class Gammaproteobacteria; order Burkholderiales; family Neisseriaceae; genus Neisseria. The sequence goes on from CAMURX010000191.1 coordinate 2,575, forward strand.
TTTTCGGCGGCAGATTGCATATCTTTACAAAACAGGCCGCCCGTGCACCAAATCACCGCCTTTGATGAAAATCACGCAGCGCGCGCGACTACGCAGACAAACAAAAAAGGCTGGCGCAAAAGGCCGTGGAATTTGTCAGAAGCGGCGCGCAGATTTACCGTTGATGCCATCCCTGCCGCCCGTTTTCAGACGGCCTCTCCGACGCCAAACACACATGCCGAAGGCCGTCTGAAAACGCAGCTTCAACGAAGTTAAAACGCAGCCAAGCATTTAAGGCCGTCTGAAACCCTCCTTTCAGACGGCCTTTATGCCACGGGACACGCCGCGCGGCATCATCGCCTGAAGCCGTCTGAAGAACACGTCCGTATCTTTGAGGCCGTCTGAAATCCCTTTTCAGACGGCCTCAGCCACACATTCGCCCCATCCCGCCGCAGCGTTTTCAGACGGCCTTCATGCTACAATTCGCACCTTTTCAACCGATTGAACACATTACGGATATGACAGACAGCATACAGGCCGCCCTCGCGCAGCTCAACCAACTGATTTTGGGCAAAGAAGCCGTTTTGAAACAACTGACGGCCTGCATCCTCGCCGACGGCCACGTCCTGCTCGAAGACGTGCCCGGCGTCGGCAAAACCACGCTGGCGCACGGCTTGGCGGCGGTACTGGGCCTGGGTTACCGCCGCGTCCAGTTCACCAACGACATGATGCCCTCCGACCTCTTGGGCGTGAGCGTCTACCGCCCGAACGACGGCAAATTCGAGTTCCATCCCGGCCCCGTGTTCCATTCCTTCCTGCTGGCCGACGAAATCAACCGCGCCTCGCCCAAGCTGCAATCCGCCCTTCTGGAAGCCATGGAAGAGCGGCAGGTGTCGGCCGACGGCAAAACCTACCGCCTGCCGCAGCCCTTTATCGTCGTCGCCACGCAGAATCCCACCGAACAGCTCGGCACGTTTCCCCTGCCCGAATCGCAGCTCGACCGCTTCATGATGCGCCTGAGCATGGGCTACCCCGCACCCGAAGCGGAAAAAGCGCTGTATTTCCAAGGCGACCGCCGCAACT
>CAMURX010000192.1 GCA_947097615.1 uncultured Neisseria sp.
AACATCGAATCCGAAGAGCGCGAAGACGGCACCCGCCGCACCACCCGCTACGACATCGATTTGACCAAGTGCATCTTCTGCGGCTTCTGCGAAGAAGCCTGCCCCACCGACGCCATCGTCGAAACCCATATTTTCGAGTACCACGGCGAGAAGAAAGGCGATCTGCACTTCACCAAACCCATGCTGCTGGCCATCGGCGACAAATACGAAGAAGAAATCGCCAAACGCAAAGCGGCGGATGCGCCCTACCGTTGAGGCAGCCTGAAAGGCAAAAGGCTACCTGAAAACCTTAAACTGCCGTCATTAGTGAATAGGTCGGGCACTTATGCCCGACAAACACCGGCAACAGAAAAATATCTGCCGTCATTCCCGCGCAGGCGGGAATCTTGGCGGCACAACAGCAAAGGCGGCCAACCCCAACCGCCGCCCACCCCAACCAAGATTCCCGCCTGCGCGGGAATGACGAGATTGAAGTAAAGTAGGTCGGGCATTTATGCCCGACAAACGCCGGCCAATTTGAAACATGTCGGGCATCAATGCTCGACCTACAAACTGAAAACACAAGCAACGTAGGGTGTGTGGCTCCGCCACGCACGCGGCAAAGCAAAAGCAGCCTGAAACGCAAAAGGCAGCCTGAAATCCAAACAGGAGCAGCACCATGAGCAAAACCCTCGTCATCGTCGCGCATCCGAGTATTGCGCAGTCCGCCGTCAACAAACGCTGGCTTGCCCAATTGCGCCGATACCCCGAACGCTTTACCGTGCACGAGCTTTACGCCACCTACCCCGACGGCAAAATCGACATCGCCGCCGAACAGCGGCTGGCGGACGCGCATCAGGCTTTGGTATTGCAGTTTCCCGTGTATTGGTTCAACTGCCCGCCGCTGCTGAAACAATGGCTGGACGACGTGCTGACCTACGGCTGGGCATACGGTTCGCAAGGCAAAGCCCTGGCAGGCAAGAAAACCGCGATTGCCGTGTCGCTGGGCACGCCCGCTGCCGACTACACGCGCGAAGGCGCAGTCGGCTGCACCGTTGCCGAAGCACTGCGCCCGTTTGAATTGTCCCTGCGCTACTGCAACGCCGACTACCGCCCGATGTTTGCCTTCCACACCATCGACAGCAACGCGGGCTACACCGAAGCCGCTTTGCAGGCGATAGAGCAAAGCGCGGCGGATTATGTGGCGTGGCTGGATGCGCTGGCGCAGGCAGCCTGAAACCGTAAGAGGCTACCTGAAAAACCAAACAGGCCGTCTGAAACCCGCAGCCATGCAGCTTGGGAAAGCCTGAAAGAAAAAATAAAATGTTTAAAATCATTATGCTGGTAAAGAAGAAAACCGAACTCGACACCGAGGCATTTATCGCCCGCTGGCAGCAGCATTCTGAAAAAGTGCTGGGTTTGAAGGACGTACTGAATATCCGCCATTACGCCAAAACGCTGCCGTTTCAGGCCGGTGCGCAACCTGCCACCCAGCGCGGCACGCTGCCGTTTGCGTTTGATGCGATGGGCGAGCTGTGGTACGACAGCCGCGACGATTTCCAACGCGCCCGCGAAACCGAAGCAGGGCAGGCGGCACTGGCCGCACTGCGCGAGGATGAAGCCGAGTTCGTGGATTTGCAGCATTCCGTCATGTGGTTTGGCGAAGAAGAGCGCGTGATTTGAAGTCAAAGGCAGCCCAGACCCCAAAAAAAGGCCGTCTGAAAAGCATTGAAAAAACCCCACCGGAAAGACCTTTATGAGCTTCCAACTGATTATGTTCTACACCCTGGCCGCCATCATCCTGTTTGGCGCGCTCAAAACCGTAACCGCCAAAAACCCCGTGCATGCCGCGCTGTATCTGGTGCTCACCTTCTGCATGAGCGCCATGATGTGGATGCTGATGCAGGCCGAGTTTCTCGGCATCACGCTGGTGGTGGTGTATGTCGGCGCGGTGATGGTGTTGTTCCTGTTTGTGGTGATGATGCTCAACATCGACATCGAAGAAATGCGCAAAGGCTTCTGGCGCAACGCCCCCGCCGCGCTCACCGTCGGCGTGCTGATGGCCGTCGCCCTGATTCTGATACTGGTGTCGCCCAAAACCAACCTTGCCGCCTTCGGCCCGATGAACGACATCCCCGCCGATTACAGCAACGTGCGCGATCTCGGCAGCCAGATTTACACCACCTACCTGCTGCCCTTTGAGCTCGCCGCCGTGCTGCTGGTGCTGGGCATGGTTGCCGCCATCGCCCTGGTACACCGCAAATCCAGCAACCCCAAACGCATCGACCCCGCCGACCAGGTCAAAGTCGATGCCAAACAAGGCCGCCTGCGTATGGTGAAAATGGCCGCCGTGGTGCAGACCCCGTCCGCCCCCGCAAGCGAAGAAACCGACGATACCGCCGATTCGGAGAACAAAGCATGATTACGCTGACCCACTATCTGGTACTTGCTGCCCTGCTGTTCGGCATCAGCGCCATGGGCATCTTTATGAACCGCAAAAACGTACTCGTTTTGCTGATGTCCATCGAGCTGATGCTCCTGGCCGTAAACTTCAACTTCATCGCCTTCTCGCAATACCTGGGAGACACCGCAGGCCAGATTTTCGTCTTTTTCGTCTTGACCGTAGCCGCCGCCGAATCCGCGATTGGTTTGGCGATTATGGTATTGGTGTTCCGCAACCGCCAAAGCATCAACATCAGCGATTTGGACAGTTTGAAAGGGTAGGGCGGTTTCAGACTGCTTTGCAGGTCGTCTGAAAAGCAGACGTAGGTTGGGTTGCAAACCCAACAAAATGTTGGAACCGCAAACATTGTCGAGTCTCGACCCAAGTAGGGTAGTAGGGTAGGTTGGGTTGCAAACCCAACAAAATGCTGAAAACGCAAACGTCGTTGTTGGGTCTCGACCCAACCTACAAGACTTGACGGGGCAACGGGAAACCTGATTGAAACCTGCAGCCGCTGTAATGCCAAAAAGATTCCCGCCTGCGCGGGAATGACGAAAGTGAAAGAAACCTTGTTTTCAGACGGCCTCAAAGGCAGCCTGAAAACCGTGCACACAAAATAAGGAAAAGCCATGAAAGCCCAATGCCAGTGCGGCAGCGTAACGCTCGAAGTCAAGCATAACCACGAAGTCCACGCCTGCCATTGCGGCAAATGCCGCCAACGCACCGGAGGCGCATCGTTTACCCTGACCGCCGAAGGCGCACCGCAAATCAGCGGTGAAGAAAACATCGGCCGCTACCGTTCTTCCGACTGGGGCGAGCGCACTTTCTGCAAACAATGCGGCAACGACCTTTATTTCCACCTGTTGCCCGAAAGCGGCATGGACGAAGCGTGGTATGTCAATGCCGGACTGTTTGCCGACAACGCCGACTTTGCTTTGAAGCTGCAAATATTTACCGACTGCCAAGCACCGTATTACCACTTGTCGGACGACACCCCGAAAATGACCGAACAAGAATTTCTGGCGTGGGTGGGCGCAGCAGAATAGGCAGCCTGCGTAGCGTAGCGGAGTTGCGGAGCTAAAACACCATTTTCCCTTGCGGGAAACGTCGGATTCGAGAATCCGACCTACGAAAAGGCCGTCTGAAAAGCAGCCTGAAACCGATAGCCCGACAGCAAACTAATTCCCTCTCCCGCT
>CAMURX010000193.1 GCA_947097615.1 uncultured Neisseria sp.
ATTGGGCGTTTTCCAGCACTTCGCGGATGTTGTCGATGCCGGTGTTGGAGGCGGCATCGATTTCCAGGAGATCGACATAGCGTCCGGCGTCGATGTCGCGGCAGCTTTGGCATTCGCCGCAGGGTTCGCCGTGCTGCGGCTTTTCGCAGTTGAGGCTTTTGGCGAGGATGCGGGCGATGGTGGTTTTGCCGACGCCGCGTGTGCCGGTGAGCAGGTAGGCGTGGTGCAGACGGCCTTTGTCGAGGGCGTTTTGCAGGGCTTTGACGACGTGTTCCTGGCCGACTAGGTCGGCAAAGGTTTTCGGACGCCATTTGCGGGCGAGGACTTGGTATGCCATAGGGAAAGCTCGTGTGGCCGTCTGAAAGGCGGCGGGGGAAAAACGCGGCATTATAAACGAAACGCTACGCGCGGCGGCGGAAGAAAGGCCGTCTGAAAACGCCGGATGCGGTTTTCAGACGGCCTGACGGAAGATGCGGCGCTTACACGGCGGCGGCGCTGGTTTCTTTTTCAAACGCCAGCTGGGCTTCTTCTTTGTCCGCGTTCCAGCCGATGCGCACGAAGCCGCCGTCGGCGAGGCGGCCGAAGAGGAGTTCGTCGGCTAGGGCGCGGCGCAGTTTGCTTTGGATGAGGCGGTGCATGGGGCGGGCGCCCATTTGCGGGTCGAAGCCTTTTTCGGCGAGGTAGGCGCGCAGTTCGGGCGTGAATTCGGCTTCGACTTTTTTCGCCAGCAGCTGCTGTTCGAGTTGGAGCAGGAATTTGTCGACGACGCGGGCGATGACGGCGGTGTCGAGCGGGGCGAAGGGGATGACGGCATCGAGGCGGTTGCGGAATTCGGGGGTGAAGGTTTTGCTGATGGCCTGCATTTCGTCGCCGCGTTCGCGTTTGGCGGTGAAGCCGAGGGTCGGTCGGCTGAGGCTTTCGGCGCCGGCGTTGGTGGTCATGATGAGGATGACGTTGCGGAAATCGGCGCTTTTGCCGTTGTTGTCGGTGAGCCTGCCCGCGTCCATCACCTGCAACAGGACGTTGAAGATGTCGGGATGGGCTTTTTCGATTTCGTCGAGAAGCAGGACGCAGTGCGGCTGTTTGTTCACGGCTTCGGTGAGCAGGCCGCCCTGCTCGAAGCCGACGTAGCCCGGCGGCGCGCCGATCAGGCGGGAGACGGCGTGGCGCTCCATGTATTCGGACATGTCGAAGCGTTGCAGGGGTACGCCGAGGGAGAAGGCGAGCTGGCGGGCGACTTCGGTTTTGCCGACGCCGGTCGGACCGGAAAAGAGGAAGCTGCCGACGGGTTTGTCGGGCAGGCCGAGGCCGGAGCGGGACATTTTGACGGCGGCGGCGAGGGCGTCGATGGCGGCATCTTGGCCGAACACCATGTTTTTCAGGTTGCGGGCGAGGTGTTTGAGGATTTGTTTGTCGTCGTGCGACACGGTTTTTTCGGGGATGCGGGCGATTTTGGCGACGACGGCTTCAATCTGCGCTTTGCCGATAACTTTTTTCTGTTTGGACTTGGGCAGGATTTTCTGCGCCGCGCCCGCTTCGTCCATGATGTCGATGGCTTTGTCGGGCAGGAAGCGTTCGTTGATGTAGCGGTCGGAGAGTTCGGCGGCGGCTTCGATGGCGCCGTTGGTGTAGCGCACGTCGTGAAACTGTTCGAACATGGGTTTGAGGCCGCGCAGGATGTCGGCGGTTTCGGCCACGCTGGGTTCGGCGACGTCGATTTTTTGGAAACGGCGGCTGAGGGCGTGGTCTTTGCTGAATATGGTGCGGAATTCGTCGTAGGTGGTGGCGCCGATGCAGCGCAGGCGGCCTTTGGCGAGGGCGGGTTTGAGCAGGTTGGAGGCGTCCATGGTGCCGCCCGATGTGCTGCCCGCGCCGATGATGGTGTGGATTTCGTCGATAAAGAGAATGGCGCCGTCGGTTTCGTCGAGGGCTTTGATGACGTTTTTGATGCGGGCTTCAAAGTCGCCGCGGTATTTCGTGCCCGCCAAAAGCGCGCCCATGTCGAGCATGTAGACGGTGTCGCCCGCCAGCACGTCGGGCACTTGGCCGCCGACGATTTGGTGCGCCAGCCCTTCGGCCAGCGCGGTTTTGCCCACGCCCGCTTCGCCGACGAGCAGCGGGTTGTTTTTGCGGCGACGGCACAAAACCTGCACCAGCCGCTCCATTTCGGCTTTGCGGCCGATCAGCGGGTCGATGCGTCCGGCACGCACTTCGGCATTGAGGTTGACGGTGTATTTGGCCAGCGCGTCGCTGCCTGTGGCGGGTGCGGCTTCGTCTTCTTCGTTTTCAGACGGCCTCTGCACCTCTTCGCCGGTTTCACCGTGGGCGAGATAGCGCAGGATTTCCACGCGGCCGACGGATTGCAGTTGCAGGAAGTAAACAGCGGGGCAGTCTTTTTCGCCCATCATCGACACCAGCACGTCGACCGGGCGCACTTCGCGTTTTTCCACCGACTGCGCGTGGATAATCGCCCGCTGCATCACGCGCTGGAAGCCGAGCGTGGGCTGGGTGTCGGTTTTGTCGAGCAGGCCGGCGGGCAGCATGGGCGTGTTGTCCTGGATGCTGCTCAAAAGCTGGCCGGAGAGCACGTCCACATCCACATGCAGAGCCTCAAGCACTTTCTGCACTTCGTCCGACTGCTCCAACAAGGCCAGCAGGAGCTGTTCGAGCGTAATCATCTCGTAGCTGCGCGCGCGGGCGTCGGCGTAAAGCTCCTGCAAAATCTGTTCCAAAGCGTCCGAAATCATGAAACCTCCTCTATCGTACATTTGAGCGGGAAACCCGCATCGGCGGCGCGGCTGTGCACCTGCATCTGCTTGGTCTGCGCCACGTCGCGCGTGTAGGTGCCGCAAAGGCCTTTGCCCTCGTGGTGCACCAAGAGCATCACGGCCACGGCGCGCTCCTCGGGCAGCATAAATACTTCGGTGAGTATCTTCACCACGAAATCCATGGTGGTGTAGTCGTCGTTTATCAGGAAAACGCCGTATTGGCGCGGCGGACGCAGTTTCAGGGTGCTGCCGCCTTCCGATTGTTGGTGCTGTGTTCCCATAGGGCAGGTCTTCTTGTCGGTGTGGTCGAAGCCGCCCATATATTGCCTGCGGCCGCGTTTTTCAATCTTTCAGACGGCCTGCGCCCGCAGCGGCAATGAAATAAGAATAATTATCTTATCACAGACAAATCACGCCCGTCCGCCGATTTGCACGCGAAACAGCAATAAGTTTGACATCCGTCAGACCCTACTCTTTTCAGACGGCCTCCATTACAATCCGCCCGCCATATCTCCCTTCACAAGCTAAAAGCCAGCAGTCTCCAATACATTAAAGGCCGTCTGAAAACCTTTCAGACGGCCTCAAACACGGGAATCCCCCCATGCTATACGCCCTCTACCCTGCACCAAAAAACCGACATATTTAAGCATTGACTGGACATTGGAAAACTACGCCCTGCTAGACCAAGAAGGCTGGCTGGGCACCCAATCCGTGCAACTGAAATTCCACCTGAAAACAGGCAAAACCCCCGTCGCGCTCAGCCGCTACGACATCATTTTCCATTTGGGCTATTTAAGGGTTTTAATGATGCTGAATA
>CAMURX010000194.1 GCA_947097615.1 uncultured Neisseria sp.
CCGAGCTTCACCCGCCCGATTAACGCCGCCGCCGTTACCGAACACGACGATTTCACTTACAACATGCACCGCACCGAAGTGCGCAGCCATGCCGCCGATTCGCACTTGGGACACGTCTTCCCCGACGGCCCGCGAGACAAAGGCGGTCTGCGCTACTGCATCAACGGCGCGAGTTTGAAATTCATCCCGCTGGAACAAATGGATGCGGCAGGCTACGGCGCGTTGAAAGGCAAAGTGAAATAAGCGGAATAAAACGTTTGAACGGAAAGAGGCCGTCTGAAAAACAGTTTTCAGACGGCCTCTTTCTGCCCATTCAATCTGTCTGTCCGCTTCACAAACGTTGCAGCAAAAGGAAACGTTCGTTTTTATTGCGCGGCCTGCCGCCCTGCCAAACCTCGCGCCAGCCTGCGGGCACGGCCGCATCGGCATCGGCCTGTATCAGCCGGTAGCCGCAAGCCGATTCGCCGATTTCGAAGGGCAGGCTGCCGTATTCGCGCCACGACACGCGGGCAAGGACGGCCGTTTCGTCTATGCTGAAGCAGGCACGGTGTTCGCGCAATTCGGCAGGCGCGGCGGCTTCCATCCGCGCCACCACCGGGCGGTAACTTTTGGCCGCATCCAGCCAAGGCAGAAACAACGTCATCAGCAAAGCCCACACCAGCGTCATGCCTGCCGCCCAATTGGTGACCGCCTGCCGCCCCTTCACATTTTTGCGCGTAACCGCCCACAGCCACAACGGCGTGAACAACAGGGCGGTCAGGATGGGCACGACATCAAACTCGGGCGTGTAATACGGGCTGAAATAAGCCGACCGTTCGGCCAGTTTGGCCGGCCAGCCGAAATTCATCGCCGAAAAACCAACCCAGAGAAACACCGCCAACAGGCCGAAAATCATAATGCCGAACCAGTTGAAAAACGCCGCCGCGCCGCGCCGCAGGCCGTCGAGACGGCACGCGCCGAGCACGGCCAGCGGCGGCAGCAGCAGAATCAGATTGTCGGCATGGGTTTGCGGCGCGGCGGCCAACAACAGCCCCACCACCGCCAACCACAACACCGTCGGTCCGCCCCAGCTTTCGCTTAAAAAACGGCGGCGGCTGAAAGTCCACAACGCCAGCGGCCAGGCGGGAAAGGCGAACCACAACAGGTTTTTCAAATAATAAGGCAGGCTGAAGGCGGCAGAAAAAGTTGCCAAACCGCCAAAAACACCGAAAACATGATGGTTTAGCCACCCTGAAAATGCTTCGGGCGAAACCTGATACAAAGCCAGCGGATACACGGCGGCCAAAGGCACGGCCAAAGCAAAGGCGGCAGCCAGCGAAACGGCGAAACGGCGGCTCCGCCAAACGGGAAACAACGGCAGCAGGCAGGCAGCCAGCATCAATGCCGCCATAACCGTCCAACCGGCCGATACCGACAGCAACGCCCAGCCGCAGCCCAACAACAACGCGGCAAAAATCGCCCGCCGGCGCGCCACCGCCAAGCCGTACAGGCACAAACCCGCGGCGGCAAACTGCACCGACGCGCCGCCGAGCAGATGGCCGCCGGTTATCAGTCCGGCGCAGCCTATCAGTATCAGCACCACGCTGCGCCCCTGATGCCGTCCCGCCAGATGGAAACCCGCCATGCCGCAGGCCGTCAGGCCGACGGCGGTAAACAGCACACTGGCCAACCGCATCGCCGAATAGGCATCCGTCAGCCAAGGCGACAGCAGCCGGCGGCACCACGCCGCCAGCCAAACGTAAACAAACGGCATTCCGCCGTCCTGCCTGCCCGGCACTTGCGGCTGCAACCAACTGCCGCCCGACAATACGCCGTTTACCGCCTCGTTAAACCAAATTTCGTCTGGCTTCCACAAATCGTGCGAAAACACGCCCGGCCAGAGCCAGGCAAACGCCAGCAGCAGCAATATCCACGGTTTTTCGCGCGTAGGCGGCGCGGCGCGCATCTCCGGCGGGGTATAGGTCAGCATAAGAATCGGTTTCCGGTAAAAGTCGGGCGGTAGTGTAACAAAATTGCGCCCCATTAGGCATGGCATGACGGGAAGGCCGTCTGAAAAACAACCGCACGCCCGTCCTTCCTGCCGTTTTTTCAATCCATGCTTAATCAGGCAGGGGCTTTCTGCTACACTGCCCGCCCTTGACGGAGCAAAGACATGATGCGTTTCCCTTTTTTACTGCCGGTATGGATTGTACTGGCCGACATGATTTACACCTTCGTACTGAACGTGATGCAAAGCGTCGCTTCGGGGCAGAAAAAAGCACTGCCCGCAGACGGCCTGCCCGTATCGCCCGACATTGTTTTTTCCGGCCTCCAAGTGGTCGCCAACGGCGGCATGGTATTGTGCATCGGGTTCGGCCTGCTGATGCTGCTGAGGCTCGACCGCTCCGTGGCTCGCGGCAAAGCCATGCCCGTCGGCGTATTCGCCACACTCGGCCTCTTGGCCGTGCTGGCCTTTTCCCTTGCTTCAGTGTGGCAGTGGGGCTGGGCCCTGCTGAGGCTGTCCGGCGGCGAAGCGGCCATATCGTTCGACAACCCGCGTTATCTGCTGGTCGCCGCCTGCCAGCCCTTCATCGCCCTATTCTGCCTCTACCGCCTCTTCGGCTGGTACCGTTTGGCGAAACGCGGGCAGCTTGCCGCGCATGGCGACGGCAGCGATACGGCTTTGCCCGGCACAAGCCAACATGAGAGTTTCTGATTGCTCAAACTCAAAACCCGAAGCGCATTGAAAACACAAACCGCTACTTTCAGACGGCCTCCCGTCCCGCCCCAATCATCATGAAGCACAATCAAGGTAAAGCGGCAAATCCCCAAACAGCAGAGAGAGGGGCAAATTCATTCCGTTTGGCGATACCTTGCAGAACCATCTTCTTTAACATCAAACGAAGCCACACTGCGGAGAAACAAGTTAATCACCGCATCATCACTTATTCCGCTTGATAAAAAGGCCGTCTGAAAACCTTTGCTCAGGTTTTCAGACGGCCTTTCAATACTCAGATGCAGAATTACGACACCACTTCGCCTTTTTTACGTTGCTGTTCGGTACTGCGGTTCACATACCATTGCTGCGCGATGGTCAGCAGATTGTTCACCACATAGTACAGCACCAGGCCTGCAGGGAAGAGGAAGAACATAAACGAGAAGACAAACGGCATAATCTTCATCATTTTGGCCTGCATCGGATCGGTCGGCGGCGGGTTCAGTGTGGTTTGGAACCACATGGTCGCCGTCATCAGAACGGGCAGGATGAACCACGGGTCATGGCGGGACAAATCAGTAATCCAACCCAGCCACGGAGCCTGGCGCAATTCCACCGAGCTGAATATCGCCCAATAAAGGCCGATAAAGATCGGGATTTGCAGCAACATCGGCAGACAGCCGCCCAGCGGATTGATTTTTTCGCTGCGGTACATCTGCATCATGGCCTGCTGCATTGCCATACGGTCGTCGCCGTATTGTTTTTTCAGCGCCTCGAGCTTCGGTGCGACCGCGCGCATTTTCGCCATGGATTTGTAGGCGGCGTTGTTCAGCGGGAAGAGGACTATTTTGACGATAATGGTCAGCAGGACGATTGCCCAA
>CAMURX010000195.1 GCA_947097615.1 uncultured Neisseria sp.
TGAAAACACCTGCGATTGATTCGGTCAATCAGATATCGGGCTGCCGCTACGTCCAGCGTATCGGCAGCCCGGTTTGTAGTAAAATCCGCGCCTTCCGTTTCCCGCCCGTCCCTTCCCTCTCTTCAAAATGACCCGTTCCGAAAAAATCCCCCTTATCCGCCGTCCGTGGTTTGCCTTTTTAAGCTCCATGCGCTTTGCCGTGGCGCTGCTGTGCGTGCTGGCGGTGGCTTCGGTTATCGGCACGGTATTGCAGCAGAACCAGGCACCGGCGGACTACATCGTCAAGTTCGGCCCGTTTTGGGCGAAGATTTTCGAGTTCCTCGGCCTTTACGACGTGTACGCCTCGGGCTGGTTCGTCGTTATCATGCTGTTTCTCGTCCTCAGCACCGGCCTGTGCCTGTGGCGCAACGTGCCGCCGTTTTGGCGCGAAATGCGCTCTTTCCGCCTGAAAGCTTCCAAACGCTCGCTCGCGGCGATGAAACACAGCGCGCTGCTGGAAAGTGCGGTTGCGCCCGAAGTGGCCGCACGCTATTTCGCCGTGCAGGGTTTCGCCGTCAAACAGAGCGCGCGTGAAGACGGCTCGGTGCTGGTGGCGGCGAAAAAAGGGGCGATGAACAAATGGGGCTATATTTTCGCCCATCTGGCCGTTATCGTGATTTGCCTCGGCGGCCTGATCGACAGCAACCTGCTGCTGAAAATCGGCATGCTCACGGGCAGAATCGTCCCCGACGATGCCGCCGTTTTCGCCCGAGATTTCAAGCCGCAAAGCGTGCTGGGCGCGGGCAACCTGTCGTTTCGCGGCAATGTCAACCTCAGCGAAGGGCAGGAGGCCGACGTGGTGTTTCTCAACGCCGACAAAGGCATGCTGGTGCAGAAGCTGCCCTTTGCCGTGAAACTGAAAAAATTCAATATCGACTTCTACCACACGGGCATGCCCAGCGATTTTGCCAGCGAGCTGGAAATCACCGACAAAGCCAGCGGCAAACGCGAAACGCACACCGTGCGCGTCAACCATCCCTACACCCTGCACGGCGTCACCATCTATCAGGCCAGCTTTGCTGACGGTGGCTCCGACGTCGCCTTCAAAGCTTGGAATCTCGCCTCGGCCAGCAGCCGCTTCGCCGACCTGAAAGGCCGCTCGATGAACACCTTCCCGCTCAATATGGGCGGCGAACAGAAATACACGCTCGAACTCGACCAATTCGCCTCCACCAATGTCGAAGACATGGGCAGGCCGTCTGAAAAGGCTTCAGACGGTCTCCAAGGCAAAATCAACGACGTGCGCAGCGTGCGTCAGGACAAAAAATTCACCAACCTCGGCCCCAGCATCATCTACCGCCTGCGCGACAAAGCCGGGCAGGCCGTCGAATTCAAAAACTACATGCTGCCCGTCAAACAGGAAGACGGCCTATTTTTCGTCACCGGCACACGCTCGGGCTTGGAGCAGCAATACCGCTGGCTGCGCATTCCCGCCGACGGTAAAAACAACATCGACACCTTTATGCTCTGGCGCGAGCTGATGAACGACGAAACCCTGCGCCGCCGCACCGCCGCCGAAGTCGCGCAGGCCGCGCCCGAAGCCGTGCGCGCCCAGTTTGCCACCGCCGTCGAAAACACCCTCGCCCTCTTCGCGCGCGGCGGCTATCTCGAACTCGACCGCTTCGTGCAAACCGCCGTGCCTGAAAACGAGCGCGACAAAATGAACGGCTATTTCTACCAAATGCTCTTCGCCGGTGCCCGCCCCATACTCGACGAAGCCCTGAAAAAACAAAACCTGCCGCCTATGGACGACGAAGCGCACAAACGCTACCTGCTCGCCGCCATGGACGCCTACACCGGCCTTACCGAATACCCCGCCCCCGTGCTGCTGCAACTGGACGGCTTCAAAGAAGTCCGCTCCTCCGGCCTGCAAATGACCAAATCGCCCGGCGCCTCGCTGGTCTACCTCGGCTCCCTGCTGCTGGTGCTCGGCACGGTATTCATGTTCTACATCCGCGAAAAACGCGCCTGGCTGCTGTATGACGGCGGACAAATCCGCTTTGCCATGTCGTCCAACCGCCACGAGCGCGACCTGAAAACCGAATTTCCCGCCCATCTGGCAAACCTGCAACAGCTTGCCGAGGACCTGAATCATGACACGCCCCACTGACCCCGCCATACCCGAGCACCGCCTGCTCGTGCAACACACCGTTTGGCAGACCCTCTCCGCCGCCGACTGGCTCTACGCCGCCCTGATGTTCGCCGTCGCCGCCTTCGCCCAATACAGCCTGCCGCACCGTATGGACGGCTACGAAACCGTCATGCTCTGGCTCAGTGCCGCCGCCGCCGCCGCCCTCGGCTGGTTTTTCAAGCCCCTGCGCCGGTTCGTCCCCCTCTCACTCGCCCTCGCCTATGGCGGCGTCGCCCTCTACGGCGGCGATTTTGCCAACCACGACCGCTTCCTGCTGCGCTACTTCCTCAGCAGCCAGTCCGCCATCATGTGGCAGTGCGCCCTCATCTTCTGCGCCCTCTTTGCCTATCTTTCTGGCGGCCTCATCGCCATGCGCCAACAACGCCAAAGCAACACCCTCCTCGGCATGGCCACCGCCTTCGGCTGGCTCTCCGCACTGGCCGGATTCACCGGCCTTCTGGTGCGCTGGCACGAAAGCTACCTCATCCTCGGCAGCGCGGGGCACATCCCCGTCTCCAACCTCTACGAAGTCTTCATCCTCTTTCTCGTTATCAGTGCCCTGATGTACTGGTATTACGAAAGCCGCTTCGCCGTGCAGAAACTCGGCGGCTTCGTCTACCTCTTCATGGCCGGCGTCGTCTGCTTCGTCCTCTGGTACAGCCTCAGCCGCAACGCCCAGCAAATCCAGCCCCTCATCCCCGCCCTGCAATCGTGGTGGATGAAAATCCACGTCCCCGCCAACTTCATCGGCTACGGTGCCTTCTGCATCGCCGCCATGCTCGGCGTCGCCCAGCTCCTCGCCATCCGCGCCGAAGCCGCCGACACCCGCCGCCGCCTGCCCGAGTCCGCCCTCATCGAAGAAATCATGTACAAAGCCATCGCCGTAGGCTTCCTCTTCTTCACCCTCGCCACCATCCTCGGCGCACTGTGGGCGGCCGACGCCTGGGGACGCTATTGGAGCTGGGATCCGAAAGAAACCTGGGCGTTTGTCGTCTGGCTCAACTACGCCGTCTGGCTGCACCTGCGCCTGGTTGCCGGATGGCGCGGCAAAATCCTTGCCTGGTGGGCAATCTGCGGCCTGCTGATAACCGCCTTCGCCTTCGTCGGCGTCAACATGTTCCTCAGCGGCCTGCACTCCTACGGCGGACTGTAAACGGCGGCACAACGCGAAAAGGCCGTCTGAAAAAACCTGCGAAGCAGGTTTTTTCAGACGGCCTTTTCAGACGGCTGCACAGAAAAAAGGCAGACAAATTGTCTGCCTTTCTAATGCCGCGCGGCTACTCAGTCGAGGTGGCCGTAGGCGAGGTCTTCGGCCAGGCCAAACCAGTCGGCAAAGCGCATTTTCTGCCGGCGCGAGCAGACGGTTTCGCCCAGATAGATG
>CAMURX010000196.1 GCA_947097615.1 uncultured Neisseria sp.
CCGAGAATGCCGCCGTGGATTTTCGGGTGCAGCGTTTTCACGCGGCCGTCGAGCATTTCGGGGAAGCCGGTGTAGTCGGCCACTTCGATAACGGGGATGCCCGCGTCGGCCAACAGCTTGGCGGTGCCGCCGGTGGAGAGGATTTCTACGCCCGCTTCGTGCAGGGCGCGGGCAAATTCGACTGCGCCGTTTTTGTCAGAGAGACTAATCAGGGCGCGTTGGATTTTTACGGTGGACATGGATGATGTTCCTTTGCTTCGGAGATTTCGGGCAGGAAAAAGGCCGTCTGAAACGGCGCGGCGGATGGTTCTTGCGGCGCGCATTATCCGTTATTTTCGCGGCGCACGCAGCAGCGGCGGCGAAAATGCAGCCCCCGCGCCCGCCTGCTTGGCGCGTCGGCAACAGATGCGCGGTTGGCGCGGCAGGCGGGGGTTTCAGACGGCCTTGCAGAGCATCAGGCCGTCTGAAAAAGACGGGCGCGGAGTATCGTCGTTCCGTGCGGCAGGCGGATGGTTTGCCGCTGCCGCGTTTTTGGTTGAGAACCGATCTTTCAGACGGCCTCACGGGCATCAGGCCGTCTGAAAACGAATCTTTAATGAAGTTGAAAGGCCGTCTGAAAAAGACGGAGGGGAGTATCGTCGTTCCGTGCGGCAGGCGGGCGGTTTGCCGCTGCCGCGTTTTTGGTTGAGAACCGATCTTTCAGACGGCCTCACAGAACATCAGGCCGTCTGAAAGAGGTGAAACAGCGGCGCTGTCAGAAGGATTTGCCGATTTGCAGGTAGGCGTTGGCTTTGCGGTAGCCGTAGAGCGGGTGGTTGCTGGTGGTTTTCTGCCACACGGTGACGAGGCGGGGGGTGATGCCCCACAGGCTCAGGCGGTTGTGCCAGAGGGAGAGGGAGGCGGAATATTCTTTGTCGTCGCGGCGGATGCGGAAGAAGTCGGCGGCGTCGTCGCGGCGGCGGCCGTAGCTTGCGGAGAGGGCGGTGCCGAATCCTTTGCCCCAGACGCGCACGGCGGACGCGCGGAGGCCGCGTCTGTGGTAGGCGTCGTCGGCGGTGCGGGCGCGTTTGCGCGAGAAGTCGGCGCCGAGGGTGAAGTATTGGCGCGGGCTGTGCTGGAATATCCAGGTGGCGGACAGGCTGCTGTTGCGGCCTTCGAGGAATTTGCGCGTGTCGTAGTGTTGGTAGCCCGATTCGGCGGCGGCGGAGAGGCGGTGGCGTGTGCTGAGGCTGTGCTGCCATTCGGCGCGCAGGCCGGTTTCGCGGGAGTAGGGTTCGGTGCCGTACCAACGGCGCTCGTAGTAGGGGAGCAGGGCGGCTTCGCTGCGGCCGCTTTGGTAGGCGGCGCCGAGGGCGGTGCGGACGGTGAGGTCGTCGTAGCGGTGGTTGTCCCAATAGAATTTGCCGTAGAGGTCGGTTTCGCTGCGCAGGAGCAGATTGTCGGCGAGATTGAAGTTGCGGGCGAGGCCGGCGGAGTAGGAGAGGCCGCGGGCTTTTTCGGGGGCGGGCAGTGTCCATTCGCCGCTGCCGTAGCGCAGGGTGCGTTCTTTTGTGGCGTTGTTGACGTTGTTGTCGCGGGTGTAGTGGGCGCTCAGGCGGGGCGTCCAGCGGCTGCGGCTGCGGATTTCGTCGAGTTGGCTTTGCAGGGCAGCGCGGGCTTGGGGGTCGAGGTCGGGGGTGGCGAGCAGGGCGGTGTAGTGCGCTTGTGCGGAGACGTTGCGGTGGTCGTCTTTCAGTGCCTGCGCCAGACGGAGGCGGACGAGGAAGGCGTCGGGCATTCGGCGGTAGGCGTTTTGCAGGCGCCTGACGGCTTCGCGGTAGCGGCCGTCGCTTTGGGCGGCCATACCTTCGGCCGTCTCGAGCAGGACGGGGTCTTGTCCTTCGGGCAGGCGGCGGTAGACGGGCAGAAGGAGTTTGATGGCGGCGGTGTTGGCGGCGATAACGGAGGAGGAGAGGGCGCGGTGCAGCAGGCCGGGGTGTTGCAGCAGTTCTTCGGGGTCACTGAATGTGAGGGTGCCGCCGTTTTGGGAAACGCTGCCCTCGGGCGCGGATGCGGGGGCGGGCAGTTCGTCGGAGCCGGTGAGGTCGAAGCGGGTGTCGGGTTGGCTGAGGGCGGAGCGTGCGGCGGGGTTCGGCAACTCGTCGGCACGCGCTGCGGACAGGGCGGCAAGCAGGAGCAGGAAGGGTAGGCGTTTGGGCATGGCGGCGGGGCGGTGGTTGGCGGACGGAGGCCGTCTGAAAGGGGAAACCCTTTTTTCAGACGGCCTTTTTGGGCGGCGGACGGGGTGGGATGCTTTGCGGATGATCCGTTTTGCCCGCCGTGTTTTTCACTTCGTCGGGGCTGCGTTTTCAGACGGCCTTATTCGATGTTCAGCCTTTCCATGCGGTAGCGCATGGAGCGGAAGCTGATGCCGAGGAGTTTGGCGGCCTGGGTGCGGTTGTAGCGGGTGATGTTCAGCGCCTGTTCGATGATGGAACGCTCGAGCAGGTCGAGGTATTCCTGTATCTGGCTTTGGCCGGGGACGAAGGGCGGCATGGCGTCGAAGTTCATCGGCGGCAGCGCTTCGCTTTCGGCGGCCGGTTCGGGGCGCGGGGCGCGGGTTTCGCCTGCCGGTGTGGCGGCGGGGGCAAGGTCGGCGGGGCGGGGGCCGTGTCCGGCGGTGATTTGCAAATCGTCGATTTGGATGACGCTGCCGGTGGTGAGGGCGACGGCGCGTTCGAGGATGTTTTCCAGTTCGCGGAAGTTGCCGGGGTAGCTGTACGAGAGCAGGGCTTCCTGTGCTTTGGGGCTGAGGCGGTAGCCGCCGGGGATGCCGTTGCTGTGTTTGTTGAGCATGCGCATGATGAGGCCGCCGAGGTCTTCGCGCATTTCGCGCAGGGGCGGCATATGCAGGGTGACGACGTTGAGGCGGTAGTACAAGTCCTGTCGGAAGGCGCCGCTTTCGACAAGGGCTTCGAGGTTTTTGTGGGTGGCGCAGACGATGCGTACGTCTACCGGCGTTTCTTTGGCGTCGCCGATGCGGCGCACGGCTTTTTCCTGGATGGCGCGCAGCAGTTTGACCTGCATGGCCAGCGGCAGGTCGGCCACTTCGTCGAGAAAGAGCGTGCCGCCGTCGGCGTGTTGGAAGAAGCCCATGCGGTCTTGGTCGGCGCCGGTGAAGCTGCCTTTTTTGTAACCAAAAAATTCGCTTTCCATCAGGTTTTCGGGAATCGCGCCGCAGTTGACGGCGATGAAGGGGCCGTCGGCGCGTGGCGAGAGTTCGTGGATGCTGCGGGCGGCCTGTTCCTTACCCGAGCCGGATTCACCGGAGATGTAGACGGGCACGCCGCTGTCGGCGAGGCGGCGGATGAGGTGGCGCACTTCGACCATCTGCGGCGACATGCCCAGCAGGCGGGGCATATCGGCATCGCCGCCGACTTCGTTTTCGTGGTGTGCGGGCGCTTGCGCGTCTGATGCGGCCGCGGTTTGCGGCGTGGCGCTGCGGAAGCGTTCGCGCAGGGAGCTGAGGGCGCAGGGCGGGGTGACGGGGCGGTCGATGCCGCCGGAAATG
>CAMURX010000197.1 GCA_947097615.1 uncultured Neisseria sp.
ACCTGTACTGTCTGCGGCTTGCTGCCTTGTATCTTTTTTATTTTGACTCACTATAACGCATCTGCCGCCGCAAGCCGAACGCGGGAAAAGCCGATAAGGCCGTCTGAACGCGGGAAACAGGCTTTCAGACGGCCTTATCTACCCGATTTGCGGGGCGGGCGGACAGGTTTGTCTACGATTGATATGTATTCCGCTTAAAACGGTTATATAATCCGCACGTTTTTTAATACATAGGAAACAGAAAACATAAAGAAATTGTCTTTGGCAGTATTGGGCCACTGTTGCTGACGGCCTGCGGCGGCGGTCACGAGCAGTATGAAGGCTATTGGAAACGGCAGGGCGACGGCGACAAGCGGCCGGACGTCGTGCAAATCGTGAAAGAAGACAGCAAAACCTATCTGCTCAAAGAAAACCTGCTGCCCAACCGCAAAGGCGAAGTGCACGAAAAAAGCCTCGTCCTCTCGCAGAAAGACGACGGCACGCTGGCCGTAGACACCGGCTTCGGCAGCATCCCGCTGGTGCTGTCGGAAGACGGCAAAACCCTGCGTGCGGAACGCAGGGCATATGACAAAATCAGCTCCGGCGACTTCGACGGCATCCGGCAGCAAGTCGAGCAGGAAAACGCCGAGTACGCGAAAAACGAACAGCTTTGCGAAGCGGCGGAAAAAGAATACCAAGCAGCGCGGGATGCCCATCCCCAGCCGCAAGTAGGCGGCGGCACAGAAGCTTGGGATCGGTGGCGTGAAGAAGATAAAGCCTTGAAAGAGAAGTTTAAAGCCAAACGCGACGCCATTGACCACTGCCATTTTCTGATTTTCTGACCCACTGACGTTTTTACAAACGCCCCCCCCCCTGCCTGCGGACATAACAGCCTAAGAATAAACCGCTACCGTTTGCTGACGGCGGCGGTTTATTATGCAAGGCCGTCTGAAAGTGCGGTTTCAACGGTGTTAAAAACCGAAACGGGCTTTCAGACGGCCTTTCTATGGCTGGCAGGCTTCGCAACCCCGAATCTGCTCGAGCGGCGTTATTTCCACGCGGGCGGGAATCTTGGCGGTTCGACAATTCCGTATCGCCCAAAAGATTTCCGTCTGCACGGGAATGACGGTGCTGCTTGGTTTCAACCCCGTTGGCGGCTTTTTCAGACGGCCTTTGGTCTTGAATGCCACAGGCGTTTGTCTGCATAGTTTTCTGTAAAACCCGCGTGCGCCGCTTTGGCAGTACACGCTGACGCGGCGGCAGAGGCCGTCTGAAAGCCGTGTGTGGGGTGTGTTGCACGGCAAATGCACGCGGGTTTATGCAGTGCCTGGCGTTTTCTTTGTTTCCGTACCGAAAAGGCCGTCTGAAAGGTTTTCAGACGGCCTGTGTTTATGGTGCGGGCGCGGCGTTTTGCCATGCGTTGATTTGGTCGAACTGCGCGCGGCTGCATCGGATGTTGAAGAGGGGTTTGCCGCTGTCGGCGCGGATGGCGGCAAGCTCTCCCGCCTGCCAGTCCAGTCGGACGCTGTGGCGAGGCAGGTTGGCCTTGCCGCCCTGTTTGCAGGCGATGATGTAGCTGATGCGTTCCTCACCCAGGCTGATGCTGCCGCAGTCGGGATTGGTTTCCGTGGCGAGGTTGAGCACCAGTCCGCCGTTTTGTGCTTGGATGCGGACGACGTGGGGTACGGGGGCGCAGCCTGCCAAAGCCAGCAGGATGGGGATGAGGGAGAGTTTCATATTATTACCGTTTTGTGTTTCAGCTTCGCGGAAGACTGCAAAACCGCTTTCGGAGACGTCATTTCCGCACAGGCGGGAACGGCTTAAAGCAGTCAGGCCGTTTCAATGGTGCAGACGCCGATTTCGCGCCCGCCGTCCATAAAGGGGAAGGCGAAACCCGCTTGCAGCAGGTGGTGCGGCGCGGTTTCGACGAGGAAGAACACGCGGTCGGCGATAAATGATTGGGCGTTCTGCTCGTATGGCGTGTGCCCTTCGTCAAACTCAAACACCACGCTCCACGCGTCTTTGCTGTCGGACGGGCGAAGCTGGGTGTAGAGGCGGGAAACATAGGGCTGCGGACGGGTTGGGTCGTGCCAGCGGATACGGCAGCGCGGGAGGGCGGTTGGCATTTTCAGACGGCCCCTTTCATCGTTTTTTTTGGCAAACAAAGTGTTCGGTTTGACAATGTGATTGCCCTGATTTAGATGGTTTCATCGGCTGTTCCCCGAATCAGGCCGCGGTTCCGTTGCAATCGTGCAGCTCGGCGGCCTGCAAGGTGTTTTCCAGCAGGGAGGCGATGGTCATCGGGCCGACACCGCCGGGAACGGGCGTAATCATCGCGGCGCGTTCGGCCGCGGCGGCAAATTCCACGTCGCCGCACAGCGAGCCGTCGTCCAGGCGGTTGATGCCCACGTCGATCACCACCGCGCCGGGTTTGATCCACGCGCCTTTGACGAAGTTCGGTATGCCCACGCCGGCCACGACGATGTCGGCCTGCGACACTTCGGCGGCAAGGTTTTGCGTTTTGCTGTGGCAGACGGTGACGGTGGCGCGGGCGAGCAGCAGTTCCAAAAGCTGCGGGCGGCCGACGATGTTGGACGCGCCGACAACCACGGCTTTTTTGCCTTCGGGCTTGATGCCGTAGTGTTCCAGCAGCGTCATCACGCCTTTGGGCGTGCAGGGGCGCAGCAGCGGCATTTTCACCACGAGGCGGCCGACGTTGTAGGGATGGAAGCCGTCGACGTCTTTGTGCGGTGCGATGCGTTCGAGCACGGCCTGGCTGTCGATTTGCGGCGGCAGCGGCAGTTGGACGAGGATGCCGTCCACGGCTTCGTCGGCATTGAGTTTGTCTACCAGGTTTAAAAGTTCGTCCTCTGCGGTATCGGCGGGCAGCTCGTAAGAGAGCGATTCGAAACCGACTTTGGCGCAGGCGTTTTTTTTGTTGCGCACATACACTTGGCTGGCGGGGTCGGAACCGACCAAAACCACGGCCAGACAGGGCGTGCGCAGCCCCTTGCGTTTGCGTTCGCCAACCTTCTCTGCCAGCGTGGACAGGCGTTGCTGCGATACGGCTTTGCCGTCGATCAGTGTTGCGGACATGGAGACCCCCCTTTCGTTTGTGCGGATGGAAAAGCGCGCATTATGTCATGTCCCACCGCGCTTTTCACGCGCGGAAAAGGCCGTCTGAAAGAAAATAAATGCGTTGCGGAAATAAGGGCTAAACAGGCCGTCTGAAAAAATCCGCCGCCTTTTGCTTGACGCTTTTCCAGACGGCCTGTATAGTGCGCGTCTTCTCGTCGGGGCGTAGCGCAGCCCGGTTAGCGCATCTGCTTTGGGAGCAGAGGGTCGTGAGTTCGAATCCCACCGCCCCGACCAAAGTTCTCCGAAAAATTGTGAACGACAGGATAGGTAGAGCGCCCGTAGCTCAACCGGATAGAGCACCCGCCTTCTAAGCGGGCGGTTACAGGTTCGATTCCTGTCGGGTGCGCCAAAACGGCAGATTTTGAAATTAAAGTTTTTTGTGGTGGCTGTAGCTCAGTTGGTAGAGCCCCGGATTGTGATTCCGGTTGTCGT
>CAMURX010000198.1 GCA_947097615.1 uncultured Neisseria sp.
TTTCTATCCATGCGGAAGAACAAATCGCCCGCTTTTTCGGCGGTTTCGTGCGGCAGTCCCAGCATTTCCAACGCCCGTTTGCCGGCGCGCACGCCCGAATCAAACGTTTCGCGCACAATCTCATCGGCATCGGCTTGAAATAGCTTGAAGGTGTGCAGGCGGTCATAGGCGCGGGCAACGATTTTGATGTTGGGATTGGCTTCGCGGGCAAATTGCACGATTTGCAAAATCTGCTCGGGATCGTCAATCGCCACCACCAGCACCGTGGCTTTTTCAATGCCTGCCGTGAGCAGCAATTCAGGGCGCGAGCCGTCGCCAAAATAGGTTTTCACACCGTATTTTTCCATGCCTGCAATCAGGTTTTCGTCTTTATCAATCAGCGTAACGGCAAAGCCCGCCGCGTCCAAAATGTAATACACAATCTGCCCAAACCGCCCAAAGCCCACTTGCAAAATGGCGTGTTGCTCGTCAATTTTGTCTGCTTCGCGCTCGGCGGCGGCTTTTTCGGCAGCCTGCCGTGCACAATCATAAACAGCGGCGTGAGCACCATAGACAGCACCACGATGGCGGTCATATTGGCGTTGTTGAAGTCGCTGATTACGCCTTGCGATGTAGCGGCGGTGAACAACACAAAGGCAAATTCGCCGCCCTGCGCCATCAACACGGCACGCTCCAACGCTTCTTCGTGATTGCTTTTTGCCAAGCGGGCAACCAAGTAGATGCACACGGCTTTACCCACCATCAACGCCAGCACGCTCGACACAATCAGCGGCCAGTTGCGCGCAACGACATTCAAATCCAGCGACATGCCCACGGCTAGGAAAAACAGCCCCAAGAGCAGCCCGCGAAGGGTTCTACGTCCGCTTCAAGCTGGTGGCGGAAATGCGATTCAGACAACATCACGCCCGCCAGAAACGCGCCCATCGCCATAGACAAGCCGCCTTTTTCCATCAACACGTCTGCGCCCAGCACCACCAACAGTGCGGCGGCGGTCATCACTTCGCGCGCCTGACTGCGCGCCAGCAGCCTGAACAGCGGATTGAGCAGCCAACGCCCCGCCGCCACCAGCGCGGCCACGCAGCCCAGCGCAATCAGAATGCTCTGTCACAAAGGCTGGCTGCTTTCGGTATGCACCGGCGACAAAAAGGCGACAATGGCCAGCAGGGGCACAATCAGCAGGTCTTCAAACAACAGAATCGACACTATTTTCTGCCCGCTCAGGCTGTCCAACTCTTTTCGCTCGCCCAATACCGACATCACAATCGCGGTGGACGTGAGCACGAAGCCTGCCGCGCCGATAAAGGAAATCTGCCACGAAAAGCCGAACAGCATGCCGACAATGGTGAGCAACACAGCGGCAAGCACCACCTGCATGCTGCCCAGCCCGAAAATCTGTTTGCGCAAATGCCACAGATGCGACGGTTTCATTTCCAAGCCGATAACGAACAGAAAAAATCACCACGCCCAATTCGGCCACGTGCAAAATCGTGTGGCCGTCGTGAAACAGCCCCAAGCCGAAGGGGCCGATCGCCAGCCCCACCGCCAAATAGCCCAATACCGAGCCCAAGCCCAGCCGTTTGAACAATGGCACCGCCACCACCGCTGCGCCCAACAGGGACACGACCTGGATGATGCTGATGCCGCTTTCTGCCGCTGCCGACATAGAAATACTCCTGTGTGTTTGTGAAAAAAGCCGTTTCAGACGGCCTTTTTTATGATTAGAAAAAAAGGAGCGCGATTATTACAGAATCCCGCCCGCATAAAACGTTTTTTCGTTTGGCAGGCCGTCTGAAACGTTCGGACGTATAATGCCGCCTTTTTTCCGACAGCCCCCGCCATGACCGACACCCCGCCCGAACGCAGCCGCTGGGCGCTCACCCTTGCTTACGACGGCAGCCGCTTTTTCGGCTGGCAGAAACAGGCCGGCGGCGTACTCACCGTTCAGACGGCCTTGGAAGACGCGTTGGCCGCCATTGCGGGCGAACCCGTAGCCGTCACCGCCGCAGGCCGCACCGACACCGGCGTGCACGCCGCCGCGCAAGTCGTCCACTTTGACACAAGCGCCCGCCGCGCCGCCCAATCGTGGATACGCGGCACCAACAGCCTGCTGCCCGCAGGCGTTGCCGTTTTGCACGCACAGCCCGTCGTGCCGCATTTCCACGCCCGCTTCGACGCCTGCGGCCGCCGCTACCGCTACCTTCTGCAATCCTCGCCCGTGCGCTCGCCGCTGCTGGCGGGCAGGGTAGGGTGGACGCACACCCCGCTCGACATCCGCGCCATGAGCCGCGCCGCCGCCCTGTTGGCAGGCGAACACGATTTTTCCGCTTTCCGCGCCGCCCAGTGCCAGGCCAAATCGCCCGTCAAAACCCTTTATTCCGTCCGCCTCAGCGGCACGCCAAGCCTGATGGCGCTCGATCTGCACGGCAACGCCTTTCTGCACCACATGGTGCGCAACATCGTCGGCGCGCTGGTCTATGTCGGCAACGGCCGTCTCAGCGTCGAAGGATTCGCGCGCCTCTTGGCGGAAAAAAGCCGCCTCAAAGCCCCGCCCACCTTTATGCCCGACGGCCTCTACCTCACCGGCGCCGATTATCCGCCCGAGTTCGGCATAACAACCCCGCCGCTGCCCGACTGGCTGTGGCCGAATCTAGGGGCTGTTGACAATTAGTATTGTGGCGGCTTTTACGCCATAAAACGGCATCTGCCGCGTTGAAAATACTCGCCTATGGACGGCATAGGCTCGCATTTTCGCCTTGCATCTGCCGCTTTCTGACGCAAAATCCGCTTCACAAACCAATGGCCAACAGCCCCAGAGGCCGTCTGAAACGGCGCAACCCCTTTTCAGACGGCCTCCCGCACCGTCAAGGCCGTCTGAAAAAACCAAACAAGGAATCCGCGATATGAAAACCAAAATACGCGCCAAAATCTGCGGCCTCACCCGCGCCGAAGACGCCGCTGCCGCCGCCGCGCTCGGTGCGGACGCCGTCGGGCTGGTGTTTTACGAAAAAAGCCGCCGTGCCGTCACGGCGCAGCAGGCCGCGCAGATTGCCGCCGCGCTGCCGCCTTTCGTCTGTGCCGTCGGCCTGTTCGTTAACGAAAGCGCCGACAACATCCGCGAAGTGCTGCGCCGCGTGCCGCTTGACATCATCCAGTTTCACGGCGACGAAGACGATGAGTTTTGCCGCCAGTTCGATCGCCCCTATCTCAAAGCCGTGCGCGTACGCTCGGCAAAGGACATTCAGACGGCCTCAAACCGCTTTCCGAACGCCCGCGCCCTGCTGTTCGACGCCTACCACCCGCAGGAATACGGCGGCACGGGGCAGAGCTTCGATTGGACGCTTTTGCGCGAATACGCTGGCAAACCGTGGATACTGGCGGGCGGGCTGACGCCGCAAAACGTGGCCGAAGCCGTGCGCGTTTCGGGCGCGGCGGCGGTGGACGTGTCCGGCGGCGTGGAAAGCGCGGCGGGCATCAAAGATTACGAAAAAATGGCGGCGTTTCTGCGGGCGGTTCAGGCCGTCTGAACAGGGC
>CAMURX010000199.1 GCA_947097615.1 uncultured Neisseria sp.
CCATCAGGATAATCATGGTGAAGTAGTCGTCCATCAGCTGCTGGCTGATGTTGAGGATGTTGATTTGGTGTTCGGCCAGAAGTTTGGCAACGTCGTACACGATGCCGATGCGGTCTTTGCCGATTACGGTGAGAACGGAATGGGACATTTGGGTTTCCTTATATTAGGGATGGGCGGATGAGGCCGTCTGAACGGGCGGCGGGATTGTGCCGCGCCTTCGGGCAAGGGGCGAACTCTATCGCCTGCCTGAGGAAAAGGCAAATCGGTGTCAAGGCCGTCTGAAAGCGCGGTTGGGCGGAAAACGGAAGCCGCGGCAGGGCAGGGCGGACATTTTTTACATTGCCCGATTGATGGCATGAATCTGTCTTGAAAACGGAGTTTTCCGCCTTTTTATTGCGCTGACGATGGCAAAACGCAAGCTAACAGATAGATTGTAGACAAATTTTCAATTTTAACGCTTGGTTTGCGCCTAAGTTGTGCGTAAAAAACGGTTGAAGATTGTAGACAATTATTGCTAGACTGCGCCGCAAGTCTTTCCCTTAATCTCTTAACCGTTCTGCAAAGGAAACATCATGAGCCAAACCAATCTCGACACCCTGTTCCAACAAATCAAACAGCGCGACCCGAACCAGGCGCCCTTCCATCAGGCGGTGGAAGAAGTGTTTATGAGTTTGCAGCCTTTTTTGGCGAAAAACCCGCAATACACCCGCCACGGCCTTCTGGAACGCATCGTCGAACCCGAGCGCGTGGTGATGTTCCGCGTGTCGTGGGTGGACGACCGAGGGCAGGTGCAGGTCAACCGCGGCTACCGCGTGCAGATGAATTCCGCCATCGGCCCCTATAAAGGCGGCCTGCGCTTCCATCCCACCGTTGATTTGGGCGTGCTCAAATTCCTCGCCTTCGAACAAGTCTTCAAAAACGCGCTCACCACGCTGCCGATGGGCGGCGGCAAAGGCGGCTCGGACTTTGACCCCAAAGGCAAATCCGACGGCGAAGTGATGCGCTTCTGCCAGGCCTTTATGAGCGAACTCTACCGCCACATCGGCGCGGACACCGACGTGCCCGCAGGCGACATCGGCGTGGGCGGCCGCGAAATCGGTTTCCTGTTCGGCCAGTACAAAAAACTGCGCAACGAATTTACTTCCGTGCTCACCGGTAAAGGCCTCACTTGGGGCGGCAGCCTCATCCGCCCCGAAGCCACCGGCTACGGCACGGTCTATTTTGCCCAATCCATGCTGCAAACCAAAGGCGACGGCTTTGAGGGCAAACGCGTTGTGATTTCCGGCAGCGGCAACGTGGCGCAATACGCCTGCGAAAAAGCCATCCAGCTCGGCGCGAAAGTGCTCACCGTGTCCGATTCCAACGGCTTCGTCCTCTTCCCCGACAGCGGCATGACCGAAGCGCAGCTGGCCGAGCTGATCGAATTGAAAGAAGTACGCCGCGAACGCGTGAAAACCTACGCGCAGGAGCAGGGCTTGCAGTATTTCGAAGGGCAGAAACCCTGGGGCGTGAAATGCGACATCGCCCTGCCGTGCGCCACCCAAAACGAATTGGACGGCAAAGACGCCGCCACCCTGCTGGCCAACGGCGTGCAGTGCGTGGCCGAAGGCGCGAATATGCCCTCTACGCTTGAAGCCGTCGAAGCCTTCCTGAAAGCGAAAATCCTCTACGCGCCGGGCAAAGCCTCCAACGCGGGCGGCGTCGCCACCTCGGGCTTGGAAATGAGCCAAAACCACATCCGCCTCTCCTGGCCGCGCGAAAAAGTGGACGGCCGCCTGTTCGACATCATGGCAAACATCCATGAAAACTGCGTGGCCAACGGTACAGAAAACGGCTATACCAACTATGTCAACGGCGCCAACATCGCCGGTTTCAAAAAAGTGGCCGACGCCATGCTGGCGCAGGGCATTGTCTGATTCGAGACCGCCCGAACAGCGGGTTTGACCTCCGTGCAAGGGCGGAAAAAATGTAAAGAACCGCACGCCGGGAAATGTTCCGACGTGCGGTTTTTGACAGTTGAGGCCGTCTGAAAACATTGCTGGACAAGGGTTTGCGGATTTTTAGACGGCCTGTTGCGCGGGTAAATTCGGGTTAAGCAGGCTTGATTGTCCGCAAAACAGGCAGTTAACATGACACGGCAGTTTCGGCTGCATTCCCACAAAACAACCCACAGGAGTTCATACATGAAAACAATCACCCTCGCCGCCCTCGCCACCGTTTTGACTTTGGCTGCCTGCGCTTCCCCCGACAGCGGCACGCCCGAACCGGCTCCCGCCGAGCAAAGCCAAAACGGCGGCGAGGGTACACGGTTTACCTGCGAAAACGGCCTTTCCGTACAGGTACGCAGCCTGAGCAACAGCCAAATCGAATTGCGCCTCGACGACAAACAGGCCGTCCTTAATTCCGCCGTCGCCGCCTCAGGCGAACGCTACACCGCCACCGAAGGTCTGTTCGGCAAAGGCGCGGAATGGCATCAGAAAGGCGGCGAAGCCTACTTCGAATTCACCGATCCCTACGGCAACAAAGTCAACACCACCTGCCGCTCGTAACGGCACATTTTCAGACGGCCTGACAGACAAAAAGGCCGTCTGAAAACAAACAAAAGCCCGGTTTTGCAGAAAACCGGGCTTTTTCATTGCGTCAGGAAAAGGCCGTCTGAAAGCACCCTTTAACTTCGTTAAGCGGCGCTTTCAGACGGCCTTATTCCTTTTTGCTGATTACTTATGCCTTTTAAAAGAAAAAGAATATTCCAAAAAATTCTTAGCTGCTCTGCCGACGGGAAACTATGATGCCCGCCTGCTTAATACCAAAAGGAAGAAGTACCATGTCCCACCGCAAAAACATCCTGTTCACCGTATCCAACAGCACGCCGCTCTCGGAACTCTACCGCCGCCTGTCGCAAGGCATCGACATTATCGAAGCGCATACCGCCTTTGCCCACAAGCGGGCGCTGCCGACGGTGCGCCAGGCCATCGACCATCTGCGCCGCTTTGTGGCGGGCGAATTGGGCACCGACGAAGGCGCGAAACTGTGGTTTAAAAAGCTGACCAAACTCGCCGAAGAAGTGGGCGACATGACGCCCGCGCAGTCGGCCTACATTCTCGCCGCCGCCGAAGTGGCGCACGCTGCCTCGCATATGGGGCATGTGAACATGGCGCTCAGCCGCGGCGGCCGCACCCGGGCCGATGCCGAATATGTGAAGCTGCAAACCGCCTACGTCAATTTCGCCTTCAAAGGCGTCGATGAATTTTTGGCGCTGGCCGACAGCGGCCTGAAACCAAATTTTGCTTTTAACGACGAAGCCGTGGCAGCCTGAAAACTGCCGCCGCACAAGGAGAAAATCATGAGTGCCTTACCGCTGGAAACCTACTTTGAAGCCGACGAAACCGAGCGCTTCACCCCCTATTCCTACGCCGCCATCGTGCCGCAAGGGGGCGCGACTTATGCCGAGCAGGCCGCCGATATTGCCGAACAAATCCGCCGCCAGTTCAAAGGCAGCGGCCGC
>CAMURX010000200.1 GCA_947097615.1 uncultured Neisseria sp.
CTGTACTGTCTGCGGCTTGCTGCCTTGTATCTTTTTTATTTTGACTCACTATACAATGCCGCGTTTTCCGACTGACGGCACACACGAAAGACCCCATGAAAGCGATGATACTGGCCGCCGGGCGCGGCGAAAGAATGCGCCCGCTCACCGACACCACGCCCAAGCCCCTGTTGCAGGTCGGGCGCGAGCCCCTTATCGGCTGGCACCTGCGCCGCCTCAAAGCCGCGGGCATCGAAGAAATCGTGATTAACCATGCCTGGCTCGGCCGCCAAATCGAAGAGCGTTTGGGCAGCGGCGCGGACTACGGCGTCTCCATCGCCTACTCGCCAGAAGGCGGTCAGGGTTTGGAAACCGCGGGCGGCATCGCCACCGCCCTGCCGCTGCTGGGGAACGAACCGTTTTTGGTCGTTAACGGCGACGTGTTCACCGACATCGACTTCGCCGCCGCGCACCAGGCCGAAACCCTGCTTTCAGACGGCCTCGCCCACCTCTGGCTCACCGCCAACCCGCCGCACCATCCCGAAGGCGATTTCGTCCTGCGACAAGACGGGCGCGTGCACAGCGAAGGCGAAGGCGTGCGTCTAACCTTCAGCGGCTGCGGCCTCTACCGCCCCGAACTCTTCGCCGCCACGCCGCCGCACCAAGCGGCCAAACTCGCGCCGCTGCTGCGCCTTGCCATGACGCAAAACCGCGTCGGCGGCACGCACCATACGGGATTGTGGCTCGACGTCGGCACGCAGGAGCGGCTGGAAGAAGCGCGGCGTCTGGCGGCAGATTGCCAAATATAAGCCGTCGCCGGTGCAGTTGAAACGGACAGAGGCCGTCTGAAAGCCCGCAAACGGGGTTTCAGACGGCCTCCTGCCTTTTACGCCCCGTCCGTAAAGGGTTTCGTTTCGCGGGCGCTCCATCCGCCGATACGGTTTCGCTGCTTCGTCCCAATTAACAGGACAAATGTCCTGCCGCATATTTTTGCAACGCGGGCAACGGCCAATCTTTTACCGCCTACGCCGCCGTCGGCGCACGAAAAACCGACAGAGGCCGCCTGAAAGCCCCCGAACGGGATTTCAGACGGCCTCCTGCCTTTTGCGCCCCGTCCGCAGGCGTTTTCGCGGCGCGGGTATTCCCGCCGCCAATACACCCGCCCGATGCGGAACGGCATGGGTCGGCAAACGCCGCCGCCCGTTCCCCGCCCCGCTTTCAGACGGCCTGTCCTGCGCGGCTGCCCGCGTTTCTGCTACACTCCGCGCTCTTTTACGGAGGGCGCGCGATGCGTTTTGTTTTTTCGCTGCCGGTTTGGGCGGTGCTGGCAGACATGGTTTACACCTTTATATTGAACGTGATGCAGAGCGTGGCGCTGGGGCAGCGCAAAACCGCGCCCGCCGACGGCCTGCCCGTGTCGCCCGAAATCGCTTTCAACGGCTTGCAGGTGCTGGCCAACGGCGGCATGGTACTGGTGGTCGGCTTCGGCCTGCTGGTACTGCTGCGGCTCAACCGCACCGTGCCGCGCGGCGAGGCCGTGCCCGTCGGCGTGTTTTCCACGCTGGGTCTGCTGGCCGTGCTGGCGTTTTCGCTGACTTCGGTGTGGCAGTGGGGCTGGGCGCTGCTGCGGCTGGCAGGCGGCGAGCCTGTGGTGTCGGCGGCCAACCCGCGCTACCTCGCCGTGGCCGCCTGCCTGCCCTTTGTCGCGCTGCTGTGCCTGTGGCGGCTGGCGGGCTGGTACCGCATCGCCAAACGGCACGCGGCCGTCGACGTGTCGGCAGACATCGGGCGGAACGGTTTCTAACCCGCCGCACCGCAAGGCATAAAGGCCGTCTGAAAAAACCTTTTCAGACGGCCTCTGTGCTTTCAGACGGCCTCGATATGGCAAGCCGTGCCCGTATGCCGTAGGGTGTGTTGCGCAGCAACGCACGCGGTTTCCGAATCCCAAAGGCCGTCTGAAAGACGCCTGTCCGACAAACAGAGCAGTAGGTCAGACATTTATGCCCGACAAATTCCCTTTGCAAAGTTCGGGCATAAATGCCCGAACTACGGATTGCAACAGAACAAAAGGCCGTCTGAAAGGGTTTTCAGACGGCCTCAATTTGTTTTTTAAACGGCCTAACGCGCTTCCTGCCTGCGTATCAGCCACACCGCGCCGACGGCGAAGATCAGGGTGGGCAGCACGGCGGCGATAAAGGGCGGGATGCCGTAGAGCTGGCTGGTGAAGCCAAACAGGCGGCCGGCGAAGTGGAAGGCGAGGCCGAGGCAGATGCCGCCGAAGAGTTTCAAGCCCATATTGCCGTGGCGCGTCGACTGCGGGGTGAAGGCCAGGGCGACGAGTGCCATGACGGCGGTGGCGACGGGATAAATCAGTTTGCGCCACCATTCGATGAGGTAGAGGTCGGTTTTCTGGCGGTTGGCTTCGAGGTGGGCGATGTAGGTGCCGAGGGCGGTGACGGACATTTGGTCGGGGCTGACGAGGAGGACGTCGAGCAGGCCGTGGCGGATGGCGGTGCGGCGGGTTTCGCGCTCGTGCCGCTCGGTGCGCACGCGCTCTGCCTCCAAGATGCTGCGGCGGACGTTTTCGAGCTGCCATGTGCCGTCGGCGGCGACGGTGGCGGCGTCGGCCTGCCAGCTTTCGACGAGTTGGAAGGCGTCGTTGTGGCGGAAGGCTTTGATGCCGCGCAGGCTTTGGTCGGGCAGCATTTCGCGCACGTTGACGATGGTGTCCTGTTCTTTTATCCACAGACCCTCGGCGCCGGTGCTGATGCGGCCGTTTTTGGCGGTGGTTTTCAGGTTTTCGGCGTAACGGTTGGCGGCGGGTGCGGCGAATTCGCCGAGGGCGGCGGTGGCGCAGGCGAATATCAGGCCGAAGGCTAAGAGGATAGCGATGAGGTTTTTGCTGCTCATGCCGCTGGTTTTGATGACGGTGAGTTCGCTGTTGGCAGCGAGGCGGCTGAGGGCGGCGAGGCCGCCGATTAAGACGGCCAGCGGCATCATTTGGTAGGCGTGGTCGGGGATTTGCAGCAGGACGTATTGCAGCATTTTGGCGCCGTTGTAGCTGCCTTCGCCGATGCCGCCTGCTTCGGCGACGACGTCGAAGAAGCTGTACAGGGCCAGCAGGGCAAACATGGCGTAGAGGCTGGTGACGCTCAGTTGCCGGATGAGGTAGCGGGTGATGAGTTTCATGGTTTGCTGCCTTTCAGGGCGGCTTTGAGCATGCGGGCAAAGGGTTGCGCGGGCAGGGAGCGGACGCGCAGTAGGAGGAGGGCGGCGGCAAGCATCAGCAGGTGCAGGGGGAGAAATCCTGCCCAGAAGCCGATTTTGCCGTTTTCAACGGCTTTGCGCAGAAAGGTGAGGCCGTTTTGGTAAATGAGGAAAAAGCCTATGGCAAACAGGATGTTGTAGGTGTGGCCGGTGCGCGGGTTGAAGTAGGACAGGG
>CAMURX010000201.1 GCA_947097615.1 uncultured Neisseria sp.
TGCCTGTCAGGCCGCGGTCGGCAACAAAACGGGCAAAGCAGCGCGCGCCGTTGCCGCACTGCTCCACTTCGCCGCCGTCGGCGTTGAAAATGCGGTAGCGGAAATCGGCAGCGGGCGACGAGGTTTTTTCCACAAGCAGAAGCTGGTCGAAACCGATGCCCGTGTGCCTGTCCGCCCACGCGGCAATCGGCGCGGCGGCGGGATCGAAGGGCTGCGAAATGCCGTCGATCACGATAAAGTCGTTGCCCAAGCCGTGCATTTTGGTGAATTTCAAAGGGGCGGTCATATTCGGTTGTCCTGTGGCGCTGCGGTTTACAAAAGGCGGCAAGTGTAGCACAAAAGGCCGTCTGAAAACGGCTGCCGCGGGGCGGCGGAGCGTTTTCAGACGGCCTGATATGACAAAACTGCGGCTTATTTGCCTTCGGCTTCGGCTTTTTTCAGCAGATCGAACAGCTGGTCTTTCAGCGCCAGTTTTTTGATTTTCAGCGCGTCGATTTCGTCCTGCGCCGACACGCTGGCGACGGGGTCGTTTTCCAAACCGGAGATTTTGTCATCCAGCTCGTTGTGCTCGTCGAACAGGCGGGCAAAATGGGTGTCTTCCTGTTTCAGTTTGGAAATCAGATCACGGTATTCGGGAAACATAGCTCGTCCTCTTAATTAATTGATGGTTAACGGGGGAACAACCCGTTTTGCGGGTTCGGTCGGATTATATAACAAACCTTCCGCGCGCCGCAGACAAATTTTAACGCAGCTTGACATACCGCAAGACGCCCGCACGGCATTTTTTCAGACGGCCTTTTGTCTTTCAAACCCGCCGCCGACAGGGTAAACTGCGCAACCGCTTTACCTTCGACATTCCACCGCAAAGGAACAACCATGCGCATCCTGCTTACCGGTTCGAAAGGCCAGCTCGGCCGATACGTCCGCAGCCGCCTGCCCGAAGATTGGGAACTGATCGCCACCGACTCGAAAACCCTCGACATCACCGACCGCGACGCCGTGCTCAGCATGGCGGAAAACTTCCAGCCCGACGCCGTCGTCAACACCGCCGCCTATACCGGCGCGGCCAAAGCCGAAGACAACGCCGCACGCGTGTTTGCCGTCAACGCCGCAGGCACGCGCAACTTGGCACAGGCCGCCTACGCCGTGGGCGCCAAATTCGTCCACATTTCCACCGACTACGTTTTCGGCGGCAACAGCCGCATCCCCTACACCGAAGCCGACCCGCCCAACCCGAAATGCCTCTATGCCCAATCCAAGCTGGCGGGCGAACTTTTGGCACTGGCATCCGAACCGGACACCGTCGTCGTCCGCAGCTCGTGGATCTACAGCGGCAGCGGCCGCAACTTTGTCACCGATCTGCTCGACCGCGCGGCCGCAGGCGGCGAAATCGCACTGGCCGACGACAACGCCGGCTGCCCCACCTTCGCAGGCGATCTGGCCGACACCGTTATCGGCCTGCTGCAACTGCCGCGCTTCCCGCAAGGGCTGCTGCACTACTGCGGCAGCCAGGCGTTCAGCGACTACACCTTCGCCCAAACCGTTTTGCAAACCGCCGCCGAACGCAACCCCGCATTCGTCATGCCCACACTTGTTCCCACTCCCTCGTCTGTGCTGCACAAAGAGCGCAACGCCCCGCTCTATTCCGTGCTCAACTGCGACAAAGCCCGCAGCCTCGGCTTCATCCCCGGCAGCTGGCACAAACACGCCGCCACCGTTTTGGAACAGCACTTCGGCGCATAAACCCGAACCGGACGCCACCCAAAGGCCGTCTGAAAAGCCTCGGCGGCTTTTCAGACGGCCTCAAACCATATCAAAAACAAGGAGAACCCGTACATGACACAGATGAACTGGCCGCAGCTTCTGAGCACCCAACGCTTCCGCCCCAAAGACGGCGAAATCGTCCCCACCGTCACCCCCTCCACCCAAGAAGGCGCCGACGCCCTGCGTACCGACTTCCACATCGACTACGACCGCGTCGTCTTCTCCGGCGCCTTCCGCCGCCTCGGACGCAAAACCCAAGTCCACCCCTTCGCCGAACACGACCTCACCCACAACCGCCTCACCCACAGCGTCGAAGTCGCCAGCGTCGGCCGCAGCATCGGCAACCGCGTCGGCGTCATGATGAAGGCCGGCGGCTTTCTCCCCGCAAACAACACCCCCGGCGACATCGGCGCCATCGTTCAAGTCGCCTGCCTAGCCCACGACCTCGGCAACCCGCCCTTCGGCCACACCGGCGAAGACGCCCTGCGCGACTGGTTCCGCAACCCGCAACACGCCGCCTACCTGCAAAACCTCAGTCCCGCCGAACGCAACGACGTGCAAACCTACGAAGGCAACGCCCACAGCCTGCGCATCCTCGCCAGCCTCGAAATGTACCCCGACAAAGGCGGCATGCGCCTTACCGCCGCCACCATCGGCGCCCTGATGAAATATCCCTGGACAACCCTCCATCCCAACGGACTGAAAAAATTCAACATCTACCAAACCGAGCTTCCCTACATCCGCCGCATCGCCGAAGAGCTCGGCCTCATCCCCCTGGGCAGCGACCACTGGGCGCGTCACCCCCTTTCCTACCTCATGGAAGCCGCCGACGACATCTGCTACGCCCTGCTCGACCTCGAAGACGCCGTCGACCTCGAACTGCTCAGCGACACCGAAGTCGAAACCGTCCTCTCCGGCCTCACCTTCGTCGAACCCACATTCCACGCCCAATCGAGCCGCCAGCGCTGCGCCATGCTGCGCGGCATCGCCATCGGCCGCGCCATCGAAGACGTCGCCCAAACCTTCATCACCCACCAGGCCGACCTCCTCAACGGCAGCTTCAAAGGCCGCGACCTCCTCGCCCTGTGCAGCCCCGAAGTGCAGGACACCCTCGAAAACGCCAAAGAACTCGCCCGCACCCGCATCTTCCGCCACCAAAGCAAACTAATGACCGAAATCGCCTCCTTCCCCTGCCTCGGCTCCATCCTCGGCCTGCTCATCCCCGCCGCCCACCAACTCCTCACCGAAGGCCGCACCGGCACCCACCAATCCCTCGCCCTCGAACTGCTCAAAAACGCCCACCCCGTCAGCCGCGACGACACCCTCTACACCGGCTACATGAAAATCCTCGACTTCGTCGGCGGCATGACCGACAACGCCGCCGCCAAAATGGCGCGCGAACTCTCCGGCATCGGCATGATTTAGCCCTGTCCGAAGTTTTCAGACGGCCTCAAAGCCGCTGAAACCGCAAACAACACAGACCGTCTGAAAAATAATTTCCAGTATTTTGAACAAACTGCCGCAAACCCGGTTTTCCCCGACAAAAAACGCTGGACAGCACCAACCGGCCTCCCTATAATCCGCGTCTTTCTCGCACCCGTAGCTCAGTTGGATAGAGTATCTGGCTACGAACCAGAGGG
>CAMURX010000202.1 GCA_947097615.1 uncultured Neisseria sp.
AAAATCTTTGTTTAGGTTCCTGCTGCCGAAGGAAGGGCTTTTTTGCAAAGGTCTCTATATGTCGGCATCTGGCTTTTGAAACGGATGGCCGACACATCCTTAGGCACACAAAGGCCGTCTGAAAACCCTCAGCACGCGGCGGTTTTCAGACGGCCTCTTTAACTTGGATACGGCAGACGGGCGCCGCGCCTTATTCCTCGTCGGTCGGCTCGCTGCGGATAATCAAAAGCGGCAGATGGCTTTGGCGCATCACGGTTTCCGCGAAGCTGCCCATCAACAGGTGCATTAGCCCCGTGCGGCCGTGCGTGCCCAAAACCAAAAGGTCGGCGCCCTGCTGGTCGGCATAATCCACCAGCTCCTGCGCCATCTCGCGCGCGCCCTTGTTGGCCAACAGCAGGTGCGTGCTCACGCCCGCAATGCCCGCTTCCGCGCCGTTGGTGATTTCCAGAGCGGCCGAGAGCACCTCGTTGCCGTTGGCAATGGCAGCCTCCTCATAGCTGTCCTGCTGCAAAAACTCGGGTGCGAGCGCCATGTATTCGGCGGGATTGGCAACGTGTACCAAAGTCAGACGGGCCTTGCCCGCAGCCGCCACGCTGCATGCGTGTTTCAAGGCGTTGGCAGAAGTTTCGCTGCCGTCTACCGCTACCACCAGATGCTTATACATAAAAACTCTCCTTGACGTTGATATAGGACTTTGTCCTGCGGACAGGCCGCAGGACGCGCAGTATAATCCAGCCCGCGCGCAAGATGCGCATTTTTTCCGTTTTGATTTGACCTCACGCAATGACCGATTCCCCATCCTCCCGCCGCTTTGGCGGCATCGCCCGCCTCTACGGCGAACCCGCCCTGCAACGCCTGTCGCAGGCGCACGTCTGCGTCGTCGGCCTCGGCGGCGTCGGCTCGTGGGCGGCGGAAGCCCTCGCCCGCTCCGGCGTCGGCGCACTCACCCTCATCGACTTGGACAACGTCGCCGAATCCAACGTCAACCGCCAGCTCCACGCCCTCACCGACAACTTCGGCAAAGCCAAAACCACCGCCCTGGCCGAGCGCATCGGCCAAATCAACCCCACCTGCCGCGTCAGCGAAATCGAAGACTTCGTCACCGAAGAAAACCTGCCCGAGATTTTCAGACGGCCTTTCGATTTTGTCATCGACGCTATCGACCAAGTGCGCGTCAAAGCCGCCATGGCCGCCCATTTCGTCCACAGCGGCCAGCCCTTCGTCTTGAGTGGCGGAGCGGGCGGGCAGCGCAACCCTGCCCACATCCGCACCGCCGACCTCTCCGCCGTCACCCACGACCCGCTCTTAGCCAACCTGCGCTACACCCTACGCCGCCGCCACGGCTTTTCGCGCGATCCCAAACAGAAAATGCGCGTCCCCTGCGTCTATTCCCTCGAAAACATCACGCCGCCGCAAACTGCCGCCGCCTGCGACACCGCGCCGCAGGGGCTCTCCTGCGCGGGCTACGGCGCCAGCATGCTCGTCACCGCCGCCTTCGGCCTCTACTGCGCCCAAGCCGCTGTCGACCATATTGTTGCCGGAAAAAGGTAAAACCGCTTTGTTTCATTCCTAATAAAGGGCGATAATATCTGTGCAACAGGCCGTCTGAAAACGGAAAACCGCTTCCGTTGCCAAACAAAAGAGCCCAAGCCGAACCACTGCCGTTTCCCGTCCACTTACGACAAGGAGCTTTACGATGAAATACGCCGTCCTAATCGCTGCAGCCGCCCTTTCCGCCTGCGCCCTCACTCCCGAGCAGCAGGCCGAGCGTGAAGCCGCCCGCATCCGCGCCCGGCAAAACCTGCAAGTCGCCCTCGCCGCCCAGTGCGACCCCGACACCGCCACCATGATGCGCCGCCAGTTCGACGGCCAAACCGGCGCAAACGCCAAGGAAAAACAAGCCTTCCGCCTCGCCTACATCGACAAAGTGGAAGACAAAATGTTCCAAGCCTGCTACCGCATGGCCTGGCAGACCTACACCGCCGAACAGCGCCTCGAAGACCTGCGCCGCTACAGCTACTACGACGACTGGTGGTACGGCCCGCGCCCGTGGGGACCCTGGTGGTGAGGCCGTCTGAAAGCCCGCCTTTCTTTTAAAAAAAAACTGTTTCAGACGGCCTCAAAGGCCGTCTGAAACCCTTCCGAAAGCCCGAACATGACCGACAACCCTTTCCGCCGCCTAATCCGACGCCTGCGCGTCCGCCCGCACCAAAAGTTGCCCAAGTCCTACCGCATACGCGGCAAAAACAGCCTGAATGCCGCCCATCTCAACCTCATCGCCCTTACACTCGAACTCTCCGAAGATTTTGACGGACGCGACAGACCGCTGATAAAAAAACTGCTGCGCGAATACCGCAAATGCTACCCGCTCGGCTTGGATGTCCGCGATGAAACCACCCTCTGCGCCATGATGCTTTACCGCCATATGCAGTGGCGCGACATCCGCAGTCTCTACCGCGCCAAATTCAACGGCGGCAGCGATTTGGCATTCTCGCTCGACATCGAACTCGTCTTCGGCTTCGACGGCGAAGAAGCCCTTGCCTACCTGAAAAACCTGCCGCCGAAAAAACGCAAACCCGTCGACCGCGACATCATCCGCACCGTCAAACGCTACCTGAGCCAACGCCCCGACGCCGTTTACCGCAACCGTAGCGAATACCTGCAACACATCGAAACGCACCTTATGGGCTACCGCCGCAAAGATCTGTGGGAAATATACGGCAAAGAACTGCAGGCACTGCTGGGCTACACCCGATACGAAAGCACGGAAGAAGCCGGAGAATAAGCCTTTTCAGACGGCCTCACGCGGGCAGGGCAAACCCCAAAGGCCGTCTGAAACCCGCCTTGCCGCCGCCTGCGAAAGCGCGGATAATCCGCCCCGCTTGAAACCCTTGTTTTCAGACGTTTTCAAACCTTTCAGGCTGCCTTCACATCCCAAGGCAGCCTGAAAACCGTTTCACCACACCAAACACAGCACGAACACCATGAAATCTCCCGAACTCCTGCTGCCCGCCGGCGGCCCCGAGCGCATGCGCACCGCCTTCGACTACGGCGCCGACGCCGTTTACGCCGGCAGCCCGCGCTACTCCCTGCGCGCGCGCAACAACGAATTTGCCAAGCTCGACGTGCTTTCCGAAGGCATCCAAGAAGCCCACCGGCGCGGCAAAAAATTCTTCCTCACCTGTAACACCCTGCCGCACAACTCCAAGCTCAAAACCTTTGTCGCCGACATGGAACCGCTGGTCGCCATGAAGCCCGACGCCCTGATTATGGCCGACCCCGGCCTGATTATGGTTACGCGCGAGCGCTGGCCGGAGATGCCGATTCATCTTTCCGTACAGGCCAACACCACCAACTACTGGGGCGTGAAATTCTGGCAGAACATCG
>CAMURX010000203.1 GCA_947097615.1 uncultured Neisseria sp.
TAGCGTGCCATCACGGCATGAGTAGGGAGAATAAAATTAGGTTTATTAAGGATTATTTATCAATTAAATCTTAGGCTCAGCCTCCATTTTGTTACTTAGTGCGTTGCTTCTCTGATTTAGCAGTAAATTTGTTACTTATGCCTGCCATGACGGAAATCCTGTGTCGGATAAGAATGAGGCCGTCTGAACGCGGATTTTCCGCTTTCAGACGGCCTTTTCGCTTTATTGTAGGCGGTGCTGTTCTTCGGTAACGGCTTTGACGATATCGGTGCCGAACAGGGCGTTGACGTCGGTTTCGTCGAAAACGTATTTTTCGTTGCAGAAGTCGCAGTCGATTTCGATGCTGCCCTGCTCTGCCACCACCGAGCCGACTTCTTCGCCGCCGAGCATCAGCAGCATGTCGCTGACTTTGCCGCGCGAGCAGGTACAGGCGAATTCGAGGGTGTCGGGCTCGAAGACGCGCGGCGGGGTTTCGTGGAACAGACGATAGAGAAGGTGTTGTGCGTCCAAATCCAGCAGTTCGTGGCTGCCGACGGTGTCGGCCAGCGCGGTAACGTGCTCCCAGGCTTCTTGGTCGAGTTCTTCTTCGGGCAGGCGTTGCAGGAGCAGGCCGGCGGAGGTGTGTTCGTCGGCGGCGAGGGTGATATGGGTTTCGAGCTGTTCGGAGCGCAGCATGTAGCCTGTGAGCATTTCGGCGATGCTGCCGCCTTCGAGGGGGACGACGCCCTGCCAGGGCTCGCCTTCCTGCGGTTGCAGGGTGATGGCGAATACGCCGTTTTCGCCGAGCAGTTCGCGCAGGGTTTCCTTATCGCCGATGGCGGCGGTTTCGTCCCAGCGGGCGGTGGCGCGGCAGGTTTGTTCGGAGGTGGCTTCGACTACCAGCATTTTCAGACGGCCTTGTCCCTGCACTTGGACGGTGAGCGTGCCTTCGATTTTCAGGTTGCTCGACAGGAGGGCGCCTGCGGCGAGAAGTTCACCCAGCGCGCGGCGCACGGCGGCGGGATAGTGTTTTCGGCCGACGATGTGCTGCCAGACGTTTTCCAGCCGCACATGCAGGCCGCGCACGGGCATATCGTCGAAAATAAAGCGGGTTCGCAAATCTTGGGATGGTGTTTTCATGTTTGTCTTTCTTCGGATGGTGGGACGGCGGTTTCAGACGGCCTGATGCGGCTGCGTGCGGACAGACTGCTGTCCGCAAAAACGGGGATTCCGACACCACGTAAGGCCTTGCCGCCGCGAACCCGCGCCATATGGCTGTGGGGCGGAGAAAAATCAAGGGGCGCGGTGCGGGAATGGTTTCGGGCGGAGAAGCCCGCGCTATCCGATCGGCTTCTCCGCTGTGCGCTGCCGGTTTGCCGGACATGAAAAATCCCGCCTGCGGCGGGCGCGGGCGGGACGGGCGTATCCGAAGCGGAATCAGCCTTTTTTACCGGTAACGGTGGCAACGGCCAGATTGGAGTCGCGTTTCAGGGCGACGCTGGTAACACCTTCGGGATATTTGATGTCGGACAGGTGCAGGATGTCGCCGGCAACCACTTCGCCGCAATCCAGTTCCAAAGAGGAAGGGATGTTTTTCGGATCGACGATAACTTCCACGCTGCTGGTTAGCAGGGAAACGCGGCCGCTTTGCAGTTTGACGGCTTTGGATTTTTCCGCGTTGATAACGGCGATCGGCAGGCGCATTTTCAGCGGTTTGTTGACATCGACCGCTTGGAAATCGATGTGCAGCACTTGGCGTCGGAAGGGATGGATTTGGAAATCGCGCACGATAACGTCTTGGGTTTTGCCGTCTACGGCCAGCTTGATCAGGCTGGTATGGAAGGATTCTTTTTCCAGCGCGTAGAACATGGTTTTGTGGTCTACGGCGATGGCAACGGCTTCTTGGTTGTCGCCGTAGAGCACGGCGGGAACTTGGCCTTCGCGACGCAGGCGGCGGCTCGCACCTGTGCCATGTGCTTCGCGAACGGTAGCTTGTACTTCGTATGACATGATAAAAGTCCTTTTTCGGATAAAGAAATAAAACCGTCTTCCACCGCGACCAGTTTCAGACGGCATGGGTTTACGGCAGCAGCATGCCGCCGTTGGTCAGCACATCTTCGTTGAAAAGATATGAGACGGATTCTTCGTTGCTGATGCGGCGCACAGTTTCGGCCAAGAGTCCGGCAATCGAAACCTGGCGGACGCGGCCACAGCGCAGTGCGGCATCAGACAGGGGAATGGTGTCGGTCACGACGATTTGGTCGATGTCGGACGAAGCGATGCGCTCGGCCGCCTCACCGGAAAAAACCGGATGGGTGGCATAGGCCAGCACGCGCGACGCGCCGCGCTCTTTCAGGGCGGAAGCGGCTTTGCACAGAGTGTTGGCGGTGTCGATCATGTCGTCGACAATCAGGCAGGTGCGGTCTTGGATCTCACCGATGATGTTCATCACTTCGGCCACATTGGCTTTCGGACGGCGTTTGTCGATGATGGCCAAATCGGCGTTCAGGGCTTTGGCCATGGCGCGGGCGCGCACCACGCCGCCGACATCGGGGCTGACGACGGTCAGGTTTTCGATGTTTTGGCGCTGCACGTCGTTCAAGAGTATCGGGGTGGCGTAAATATTGTCTACGGGAATATCGAAAAAGCCCTGAATCTGGTCGGCATGGAGATCGACGGTAAGAATGCGGTCGATGCCTGCGCTGTGCAGCATATTAGCTACCAGTTTAGCGGAAATCGGCACGCGCGCGGAGCGCGGACGGCGGTCTTGGCGGGCATAGCCGAAATAGGGAATGGCGGCGGTAATCCTGCCGGCAGACGCGCGTTTGAGGGCGTCGGCCATGGTGAGGATTTCCATCAGGTTGTCGTTGGTCGGTGCACAGGTCGGCTGGAGGATAAACACATCGCGACCGCGCACGTTTTCCAAAAGTTCGACGGCCACTTCGCCGTCTGAAAATTTGCTTACCGATGCGTTACCGATGGAAATATCGAGATGTTTTACCACGTCGGCAGCCAATTTCGGATTGGCGTTGCCGGTAAAGACCATCAAACTGTCAGCCATATCTTCCTCGCTTGGAATGGGGTGGGTTATGTGCAATTTAGGAAACATCGCGGGCTTCCTTTATGTTTGGTTGCGGGCGCGGCGGCATTATACGCACCAAAAACAACGCAGCCAAACAAAAAATTACACAAAATATCTTTACCGACAACCTGCAAAAACAAAAGCGTGGGACGAATCACACGCTTTTGTATCTGGCTGGGGATGTAGGACTCGAACCTACGCATGCCGGATTCAGAATCCGGTGCCTTAACCAACTTGGCGAATCCCCAAAACTTGTCGGAATTTGGAAACTGGCTGGGGATGTAGGATTCGAACCTACGAATGCCGGAATCAAAATCCGGTGCC
>CAMURX010000204.1 GCA_947097615.1 uncultured Neisseria sp.
CCTACGAATGCCGGAATCAAAATCCGGTGCCTTAACCAACTTGGCGAATCCCCAATTTTCCGCCCGCAAAAGCAGGCGCGTCGAAGGGGGCGGATTATGTTTGCTTTCGGCGGGTCTGTCAAGACCGATTTGCCGTTTTTTCAGACGGCCTGACAACGCAGCGGGTGCTCGGCCAAACCTGCCGTGCACCAACTTTCAAGCTGTTCGGGCAGACGGCTGCGTACCGCTTCGGCTTCGTCCGCACTGCCGAACGACAAAAACAGGCAGGCGCCAGAGCCGGTCATGCGCGGGCTACCGTAATCCTGCAGCAGCCTGAACACGGCGGCCACCGGCGGATATTGCGCCAGCACCACCGCCTGCATGTCGTTGCGAAAGGGTTGCAGCGCGGCAAAAGACGGCGTGGCGCATGGGGCGCTGTTGCGCGGCAGGTCGGGATGGGCGAACACGGCGGGCGTGGCAACGTGCACGTTCGGGCGCACCAGCACATACCATTGCGGCGGCAGCGGCAGCGGCGTGAGGATTTCGCCGATGCCGCGGGCAAAGGCGCTTTGGCCGAACAGGAAAAACGGCACGTCCGCACCCAGCGTCAGACCGATTTTTTGCAGCGTGTCTGACGGCAGGTTCAAATCCCACAGGCGGTTGAGCGCCATCAGCACGGTGGCCGCGTCGGAGCTGCCGCCGCCCAGACCGCCGCCCGTCGGGATGCGTTTTTCGACGCGGATGTCCGCGCCTTTCAAACAGCCGGAAAAGTTTTGCAGCGCCCGTGCCGCGCGCACGCACAAATCCTGCTCGGGCGGCACGTCCGGGAGCGGCGTGTGCAACACGATACGGCCGTCACCACGCGGCTCGATATACAGGGTGTCCTGCAAATCAATCAGGGTGAAGATGCTTTCGAGCTCGTGATAACCGTCGGCGCGGCGGCCGGTGATGCGCAGGTCGAGATTGAGTTTGGCGGGGGCAGGAAAGGCCGGTTCTTGTGCACTCCTCTCCATTACACGCCTCCTCTGGCGGCGCACTGTTTCGGCGCACCGCCGCCGTTTTCAGACGGCCTCATGCTGTCGAACACCAGCCGCAACGACATTTTGCCGTCGGTCAGCGCCAAAACGCGCACTGTTCCGTCTTCGCGTGCCCGACGGCTGATATTCCAACCTGCCTGCATCAGGCTGCCGTCGGCGGCGGTTTGGTGCGGGATGTCCGCCGCCCACTGCCCGTTTGCCCATGTATCGAGATATTGCAGTGGCAGGGCGAAGCCGAGCAGGCGGCTGCTCAATTCCTGCACGCTCGCGGCCTCGAAGCGCTCGCCTTTGCTGTTGACGGCCAGCACGCCCTGCGCGTCACGGCACAGTTGGCCGAGGGTGTTGCCCAG
Source organism: uncultured Neisseria sp. (assembly GCA_947097615.1). Lineage (GTDB taxonomy): Bacteria > Pseudomonadota > Gammaproteobacteria > Burkholderiales > Neisseriaceae > Neisseria. The sequence continues at coordinate 1,367 of CAMURX010000204.1, forward strand.
CGGGGTGTTGATGTCGATGGTCTGCACGCCGTTTTGCCGCGTCCAGTCGAAATTGGCATACGAGCCTTTGCCCTCTGCCTGCACGGCCAGGCGGCCTTCGGCGGAAAAATCGGGGATGTCGCGCGGCGGCTGCCATCGGGTTTGCACGTTCTGCAAACCGGCGCAGGCAGACAGCAGCAGGGCGGCAAAAAGGGCGGGAAGGGGTTTATTCATCAGATTTCCTGTCGGTTTGCGGCCGTCTGAAAAAGAGCGGGAAGGCTTTTCAGACGGCCTGTCGGGGTTGTCCGACTTCGTTTGAGGCCGTCTGAAAAGGCAAGCGTTCTTTCAGACGGCCTTTGCTTATTCTTCAAGCAGCGGATGCTTGCCGCCGAAATGCCGTTGCCGCTTTGCACTTGGGTTTTCTGTCAGGCACAGCGGTTCGGCTGTCGGGATGTTTGGCTGGATAGCCGCGGTGCATCGCAGGCGGGAAGCACAAAACGGCAGCGCGGTTCACGGCCGGTTTGGTCTGAAAGGAACATCAGGCAAAAGGCCGTCTGAAAACCCGTTTTCCTTGCATAACGGGTTTTCAGACGGCCTTTCGGGTTTTATTTGCCGTTCAGTTTCTTGGTGGCGGCTTTGTCTACTTGGCAGTTTTGGAACAGGATGGTCTGGTTGCCTTTGGGCAGTCCGCCGTCCACCGCGTCGGCCTGCATCAGGATTTTGCCGTTGGCGGAAGTGAGGCTGTTCGGGTCGGCTTTGTCGGTAATCCAGGTGAGACCTTCGCCGTAGTAGCTGTTTTGTTTTTTGCCGTTGGTGTCGTTCATCACGCGGCGCAGGTTGGGGGTGAGTTCCGTGCCGACTTTGATTTGGGTAACGACGGTTTCGTCGTTTTTGATGCCGTACATGGCGTTGAGGTTGCGTTTGCCCTGCTGGCTGTCGCAAACGTAGGCCACTTCCACTTTTTTATCGAGGCTGTTGACTTCGGCGAGCATCAGTACTGGAGTGTTGTCGGACAGATCGGCCAGCGGTTTTTTGCCGCTGTTTTTGCCTGCGGCCTGTGCGCCTGCGGCGGCCAGTGCCAGAGCGGCGAAAGCGGCGGCAATCAGTTTTTTGTTCTGCATAAATGTCTCCTGCGGGTGGTTGGAAAACGAAAGGGCGTATTGTAAAGAAGATTGTGTCAGCGAAATACCGCTTTGTGTAAATCAGCGTTTTTTGAAAACGATGTCCCACACGCCGTGTCCCAGCCGTTTGCCGCGCGCTTCGAATTTGGTTTCGGGGCGGTAGGCGGGCGTGGGGGCGTAGGCTGCGGCGGTGTTTTGCAGTTCGGCAAAGCCGCTCAGCACTTCCAGCATCTGCACGGCGTATTCTTCCCAGTCTGTCGCCAGATGGAGGTAGCCGCCGCTTTTGAGTTTGGGCAGCAGTTTGGCGGCGAAGGGGGCTTGGATGAGACGGCGTTTGTTGTGGCGTTTTTTGTGCCAGGGGTCGGGGAAGAAGATGTGGATGCCGTCGAGGCTGCCGTCGGCCAGCATGTTTTCGACGACTTCGACGGCGTCGTGGCGCATGACGCGGATGTTGCGGATTTCCTGCTCGTCGATGAGTTTCAGCAGGTTGCCGACGCCGGGGCCGTGTACGTCGATGGCGAGGAAGTCTTTTTCGGGCAGGCGGCGGGCGATTTCGGCAGTGGCGGTGCCCATGCCGAAGCCGATTTCGAGGATTTTCGGCGCGGCGCGGCCGAAGGCTTGGTTTAAATCGGCGGGGGCGTTTTGGTAGTCGAGGCCGTATTGCGGCCACAGGGTGTCGATGGCGCGCTGTTGCGCGGCGGTCATGTGGCCTTGGCGCAGGACGAAGCTGCGGATGGCGCGGGGGTGTTCTGCTTGGATGGTTTCTTGTTCGCTCATAATGGTCGGGGCGTGATTGAGGCCGTCTGAACGTTTTCAGACGGCCTTAGGGGCTGTTGACAATCAGCCTTGCGGCGGTGTTTTTGGCAAAAAATACCCGCCTGCCGCGTCAAAAATGCTCGTAAGGTG
>CAMURX010000205.1 GCA_947097615.1 uncultured Neisseria sp.
TGGTACAGGCGGAAACCATGCCGTAGCTGGGGCCGCGGTAGCCTTTGAGGATGGTTACGTGGCCGGAAATCAGGTTAATCAGCGAACCGGGAATAAAGAAGGGGTTGATTCTGCGCACGCCGCCTTCGAGCACGGTTTTTCCGGTGGCTTCGATGCTGGGCAGGCCGCCGATGCCCGAGCCGATGTTCACGCCGACACGGTCTTTGTCGAGGTTTTCCGCGTCGTCCAAGCCGGAATCGCTGATGGCCTGCAGCGCGGCGGCGATGCCGTAGTGGATGAACACGTCCATGCGGCGGGCTTCTTTACCGCTGATGTATTGGCCGATGTCGAAATCGCGCACTTCGCCGGCGATTTGGCTGTTGATGTCGGATGCGTCGAAACGGGTGATGAGGCCGATGCCGCTTTTGCCGGACAACAGGTTATTCCAAGCGGTTTGTACGTCGTTGCCGACCGGGGAAACTTGTCCGAGGCCGGTGATGACTACTCTTCTCTGACTCATAGTCTGCTCGCTGTAAAACGGGATTCGGAAGCCGGAACGCGCTTGCGGGGGCGGTTTGTTCCGAGCCGCTGTTAATGAGAAACGACCCCTGTGTGCAGGCAAGCCCGCGCGCAGAGGCCGGAATAGGGCAAAGGCCGTGCTTAACCTTGGTGAGCGTTCACGTAGTCGATGGCCAATTGAACGGTAGTGATTTTTTCGGCTTCTTCGTCAGGGATTTCGCAACCGAAGGCTTCTTCCAAAGCCATAACCAGTTCTACGATATCCAGAGAGTCTGCGCCCAAGTCGTCTTGGAAGGAAGATTCGTTTTTCACGTCGGCTTCGCTGACACCCAGTTGCTCGGCAACGATTTTCTTCACTTGTTGTTCAATGTTTGACATATTCTTTCGTCCTTAATTTAAAGCCTTGCGGCGGTGGTTAATGTAAAAACTCAAAACGGTCACATTGTACCCGATTGATTTAGAGTTTTCCATCTAATGATGTGTTTGCCTTTCAGACGGCCTTCGGAGGCGGCCGCCGCAGGTGCGAAACGCGGGCATATTAGCATAGGCCGGATTTTGCCGACAAGGGCGTTTTCCGCCGTTTTTTCCAAGGCTTATTCTGCACCGCTGCTGTGCGCGCCCGATTACTTGCACACGGTCTCGTTTAAAAACCGCAATACCAGTGCCAATTCTTCCGCCGCTTCTTCCTGCGTGCCGTTGCCAGTATGGCCGCCGCAATCGGGGGCGTAGAGCCGGGATTTAGGCGAGATGCCGCGCAGTTTGGCGTAAAACTTCAAGGCGTGGGCGGGGTGTACGCGGTCGTCGGACAGGTTGGTGGTGATGAGTGCGGGCGGGTGGTTTAGGCCGTCTGAAAGGTTGTGGTAGGGGGAAAGCCTTTCCAGGTGCGGGCGCATTTCCGCGTCGTTCGGGTCGCCGTATTCCTCTATCCAGCTTGCGCCGGCAGAGAGTCGCGTATAAGCCAGCATGTCGGTCAGGGGGACTTCGCACACAAGCGCGCCGAAGGCCTGCGGTTCGCGCACGAAGGCGGACGCGGTTATCAGGCCGCCGTTGCTGCCGCCCTGTATGGCGATGTGCGGCGGGGAACTCAGGCCGCGTTCGGCCAAGTCGCGCACGACGGCCAGCAGGTCGTCCACGCTGCGGTGTTTGTGTTCGCGCTGGGCGGCGGTGTGCCAGCCCTTGTATTCGCCGCCGCCGCGTATGTTGGCCAAGACGAAGGTGTGGCCTTGAGCCAGCCAGTGGCGGCCGATGTTGCCCAGATAGTGCGGCAGTTCGGCCACGTCGAAGCCGCCGTAGGCGTAAACAAGCGCAGGGGTGTCGGCGCCGCTGTTTTTGCCGACGTGGAAATACGGTATTTGCGTGCCGTCTGCCGAACGCGCCCAAAGTTGCCGTACGGCGATGCCGTCTGCGTCGAATTGTTTGGGCTGGCGGCGCAGGACGCTCAGTTCGTTTACCTGCAAGTCGAGTGCGTACAGGGTCAGCGGGGTGGTGAAGTCGCTTGCGGCGATGTAGAGCAAGTCGCCGCCCCACGGCTGGTCGGTCAGTTCCAGCGCACCTTGCGGCAGTTCGGGCAGGGTTTGTTCCTGCCATGTTTTGCCCGTCCATTTCCATGCTTTCAGACGGCCTTTGACGTTGTCGAGCAGGGAAACGGCGATAAAGCGTTTGGTGGTTTCCACGCTTTCTACCGCCTGCGCGTCGTCGGGGGCGAGCAGCAGGACGGCCTCGCCCAGTTCGCCTTTGTTGAGTTTGACCGCCACAAGCGCGCCGGCGGGGTAGCTTTTATTGGCACGGTGCCACGGCTGCACGAGTTTGATTAAAAGCTGTCCGGCGATATAGCCGGCGATTTCGCAATCGGTCGGCAGTTTGAGTGCGGCGGTACGGCCGTCTGAAAAGACTTGGTAATAGGTTTTGGTGAAAAAACCCGTGGCCGCTTCGATTAAATCGACGGGCGAACCGAGTCCGTCCAGATAACGCCAAGCCTGCACCATCACGCCGTCTTCTTCCATGCGGCAAACCGGCAGGCCGTCTGAAAATGCCTGGCCGCGCCGCAACAGCCACACTTCGCGCGGATAACCCGACGCGGTGAGCTGGCGTTCGTCCCACGCGGGGCAGACCCAGACGCTGTCCGCGTCGCGCCAGGCGATGTGGTTTTTGCCTGCGGGAAAATGAAAGCCGCCTTCGACGATGCGGCGGTCGGCCAAATCGAATTCGACGGTATATGCCGCGTCGCCGCCTGCCGCACTCAGCGTCAGCAGGGCTTGCAGGGGCTGTTCGACATAGTGCGACACGCCGTCCAAATACACGTCGTCGCCCAAAATTTCATCGAAATCGGCCACGGAAAACAGGATTTCCCAATCGGGCATCCCCGCACGGTAAGACGCGGCCGAACAGACGCGGTACACGCCTTTGGAAAATTCCTCGCTTTGATGGAAATGGTACATGCGGGCGCGGTGTTCCTGACAAAAAGGAATCTGCCTCTCGTCCTGCAACTGGGCGAAAATATCGTCCCGCAGGGCGGAAAATTCGGCCGAGCCGGCAAACTGCGCCAGTGTTTCGGCATGCGCTTCGGCGGCAAAGCGGCGGGTTTCGGGGTCGTTTAAATCATGAAAGCGGGCGTAAGGGTCGTGCATGGTGGAAGGCCGTCTGAAAAAAAGCGGAATTATAGCGGCAAATGTTTGTCCGGTCGGATTGGAGGCCGTCTGAAAACGGTTTTCAGACGGCCTCGATAGCCTTAACGGGCTGTTTTTCCCGTAGCAACAAAATATCCATCCTGCGATATTGATGCCGAAAATGCAGGCTGCTTTACGGAAACGTCCGCCACACGCCGCGCACGCGGCCGAGCACGTTCAGGCGGTTCAGGTCTTCGCC
>CAMURX010000206.1 GCA_947097615.1 uncultured Neisseria sp.
GAGCAGGTTGTACCGTTCGAAAAAATGCCAGCGCGCTTCTTCGAGGAATTCGAGATAGCGCGCGTTGTTGACGTGGCCGTAGCCGTCGAGGTGGTAGTTGCGGATGCGGATGGCGGTGTCGCTCATTTTCAATCTAAATCCAGCGGTTGGAAGGCTTCGCGTGCGAGCGGTTCGGCGGTGAGGTCGGTAACGACTGTGGCGGTGCGGATGTCGAACCATTCGGCGAAGATGTCGGGGTGGAGGTCGGGCCACAGGCTGTCGTCTTCGCACCAGTCGGCCAGTTCGGCGGCGAAGATTTCTTCGACGCGGCCTTCGATGCTGTCCCAGATTTCGTCTGTGTTGTCGCAGGGGTCGGTGAGGTAGGCGTTGGCATCGTCTTGCAGGTCTTCGAGGGTGAAGTCGGAAAGGTCGGCGCCTATGCTGTGCAGCCAGTGCCAGAAGGGTTCGCGGGGAATCAGCAGGAAGAGGCTTCGGTTTACTTCGTACATGGTGTTTTCCTTAAATATTGGTTGGGACGGGGCTATGATAATGTGTACCGGCGGTTTCGTCATCCGTGTGCTGCGGTTTCAGGCTTCGCGCTCCTGCGGCGGCCAGTCGGAATAGGGGTGTTTGCTCAGGTAGGCGTTGGTGTAGCGGCCGTCGGCGGTGATTTCGCGGCCCAGCCAGGACGGGCGTTCGAAGGGGGTGTCTTCGGCGGGCAGTTCGATTTCGGCAACGACGAGCGGGGCGTTTGCGCCGAAGTATTCGTCGATTTCGAAGGTGAAGCCGCCGTGTCGGACGGTGTAGCGGTGTTTTTCCAGTGTGAACGGGCACATGGTGTCCATGATTTCGCGTGCGTGTTCGAGGGGGATTTCGTATTCGTATTCGCTGCGGGTGATGTCGGAAATGTAGCCTTTCAGGGTCAGCCAGGCCCGGCTGCCGATGATGCGGACGCGGATGGTGCGTTCTTTTTCGACGCTGAGGTAGCCTTGGGCGAGCAGTTCGGGTTCGCCGGCTTCGGCGCGCCAGCCGTCGTTTGCGGGGAGGAAGCGGCGTTCTATTTCGATGGTCATTTTCAGACGGCCTTTCAGAATGGTTTGAATATAACGAGGTAAAGTGCGGCAATCATCATCAGGACGGGTATTTCGTTGAAGACGCGGTACCATTTGTGGCTGCGGCGGTTGCGGCGGGCGGCGAAGTCGTGCAGCAGGCGGGCGCAGTAGGCGTGGTAGGCGAGGAGGAGGAGGCCGAGCGTGAGTTTGAGGTGTACCCAGCCGTAAACCCACCAGCCGGTGGCAAAGGGGATGAGGACGCCGAACAGGGCGGCTCCGATGCCCAGCGGGGTCATGAAGCGCATCAGCCGCTGCGACATTTCGAGCAGGCGGCGGTATTCGGCGGATCCGGTGTCTTCCACCTGCGCGAGGTTCACATAGATGCGCGGCAGGTAGAAAAGTCCGGCAAACCAGGAGATGATGAAGAAGAGGTGCAGCAGTTTAAACCAGGGATACATTTTCAGACGGCCTTTCTGCCCGTAATACGGGTCGGCGGCATTATATAGTAGGCAGGGGCGGATTTTGTTAAAATGGGCGTCCTTAAACCAAATCCATAAGGGAAAGCGTGATGTTGAAACAGTTTGAAATCCACGGCGGCGTCGTTAAGAATTTGAATGCCTTTTTGGCCGAGCGCGGTATAGACCTGAAAACGGCGATGGATGCGGAGGAAACCAATAAGTTGGTGGCCGCGATTATCCATGAGGGTTTGCCGGGCATGGTGCGCCGCATTTATTCGCTGCAAAAAATGCAAACCTTTTTCTGGGAGAAGAAGGATTTGATGGTGGATTATGTGGCCGCGCGTTTGGAAGCGGCGGAGAAAAAGGCTCAGGCGCGCAAATAAGCCTGCTTTGAATCCGGTTTGGAGGCCGTCTGAAAACCCGAAATGCGGTTTTCAGACGGCCTCTCTCCGTGTCGGGACAGGTTGCCGCCGTGTTGCCTTTTGTTAAGCGGGCGGCTATAGTAAATCGCATTCGGGCCGCCTTTTGTTCGGCCGATAAGAAAAATATCGATTTATTAGAGGACACATCCATGCACCTGATACGCGCGCTCAGCATTATTTTCGGCTTCCTCGCCTTGGGGGAGGCCGTGATTCATTTTACGGGCATGAAGCTGCCCGGCAGCATCATCGGCATGGCCTTGCTGTTTGTTTCGCTGCACATGAAGTGGGTGAAGGCGGCCTGGCTTCAGGGTCTGGTGGCCGTGATGATGGCCAACCTCTCGCTGTTCCTCGTGCCGCCATGCGTCGCGGTGATGGGGTATTTCGATTTGCTGGCCGAGGATTTTTGGGCGATTGCGGCATCCACGCTGTTCAGCACGTTGGCGGTCATGTTCGCCACCGGCAAGACCCACGAACTGCTGCGGAGGCGTTGAAATGGAAATGTTGCGCCATCCCATTGTGTTGCTGTGGCTGACGATTACGTTTTATTGGGCGGTCAACCTGCTGCGGGCGCGTACCGGCAGCATGTTTGTTAATCCCGTGGTGTGCACCACCGCCGTCGTCATCCTTTATTTGAAACTTGCGGGCATAGATTACGCCGCCTATCACAACGCGGCGCAGTTTATCGATTTCTGGCTCAAGCCGGTGGTGGTCGGGCTGGCCGTGCCGCTTTATTTGAATTGGGACAAAATTCGCCGCCAATGGCTGCCGATTGTACTGTCGCAGGCCGTAGGCAGCGTTACCGGCATCGTCAGCGCGGTGTATATCGCCAAATTTATGGGCGCGGGGCGCGAGGTGGTGTTGAGCCTGGCCGCCAAATCGGTCACCAATCCGATTGCCATCGAAATCACCCAAAGCATAGGCGGGATTCCCGCCATCACCGCCGCCACCGTTATCGCCGCCGGCATGATCGGGCAGATGGCGGGTTACCGCATTATGAGCGCGGGTACGCTGACCAAGCCGATGTCGCAAGGGATGTCGATGGGTTCGGCCTCGCACGCGATGGGCATTGCCGCCTCGTTGGAGCGCGGGAAAAAGTTTGCCGCCTATGCCAGCCTCGGACTGATTTTCAACGGCGTATTGACCGCAGTTTTAGTGCCGCTGCTGATTCCCCTGATGGGCGTGTAAGCATCCGCCCGACATCATGAGGCCGTCTGAAAACCATGTGCGTTTTTTTCAGACGGCCTCATGCCTGATTCCGCATACCGATGCCAAAAAGAGGTATTTGCTTTACAATACCGTCCCTTAACTTTTGTTTACCCGATTTTTTGTACATGAACGAACACGTTTCCGTCTCATCCCCCGTCGGCGAAGACTACCTGCTGTTAGGTCAGTACGCCGAACGCGCCTATCTCGAATACGCCATGAGCGTGGTCAAAGGCCGCGCGCTGC
>CAMURX010000207.1 GCA_947097615.1 uncultured Neisseria sp.
CGCCGAAAAAAACACCGCCGCGCTTGCCGTTTGGCAGGCGGCGGGCAAACCCGAACCCGCCGCCCCCGTCATTGCCGCCGACACCACCGTCGCGCTGGACGGCAAGATACTGGGCAAGCCCGAATCGCCCGAACACGCGCGCGAAATGCTGCTCGCCCTTTCCGGCCGCAGCCATCAGGTGTATACCGCCGTCTGCCTGCACTACCAAGGCCGCATCTTTCATGCACTGAATACCAACCACGTTGCCTTCAAACCGCTGACCGAAGCCGAAACCGCCGCCTACATCCGCAGCCGCGAACCGCTGGACAAGGCGGGCGCATACGGCATACAGGGTTTGGGCGGCATTTTCGTGCGCGAACTGTCGGGCAGTTTCACCGGCGTGATGGGCCTGCCCGCATATGAAACCTGCGAACTGCTGCGGCAGGCAGGTTGTGCCGTGCCGCCGTTTGCCTGAAGCCGGACGGCGTAACGGTCGCTTGTCGCGAAACCGCGGATTTTGCGGGTAAAATAACGAAGGAGGCCGTCTGAAAACCAAGCCTCGGCAGGGTATGGCAAATTGGAATAAGAAATACCCGCACGCCCATTCCCGCCCGGGGAGAAAACGCCTTGCGTAAGCCAATATCGATATGGACGGTTTTCATTTGAATTGACTATAAAAACCTGCACCTGTTTTTCAGACGGCCTTTTCAGACGGCCTCAAGCAGTGCCGGACATCATTCGGAAGAAAAGATAATGAAAAAAACCTTATTATTTGTTTTTGCACTGTGTTGCAGTGCCGTCCCCTCCTATGCGCTGGACGTAGCGGACCCTTCGGAAACCTTCATCAGAGAGGCCGATAAAAACCACGACAATAAAGTCAGCCTGAAAGAATTTCTGGCCATCGGCAGGGTGCCTGAGGGGTTGGCTGTATCTTTTCCCATTACCCGCGAAAGTTTCCGCAGGCTCGATACCGACCGAAACGGCTACCTGAATAAGCGCGATCAAATGGAAGGCATCCGTTACTCGGCAAAGGCGCAGTGCCATATTGAAAATTGGGGAGACGCGAAGCGGCGAGAAGCCTGCCCGAAATAACGCTGTGGCCATCTGAAAAGCCGCACCGTCCGCCCGAAAACATTTTCAGACGGCCTCCAGTATGATGCAGGACCATAAAGGCCGTCTGAAACCATCTTCACTACAAGAAAGCACACCATGACCGCACCCATGTACACACTGCTGCTGTTGGCCGTCATCTTCGCCAACCTGCCGTTCCTGACCACCCGCCTGTTCGCCGTCAAACCGATGGCGCGCAAACACATCGGCCACCACTTAATCGAACTGGCCGCAGGCTTCGCGCTGACCGCCGCGCTCGCTTACCTGTTGGAAAGCCGTGCGGGAAGTGTCCATCCGCAGGATTGGGAGTTTTACGCCGTAACCGTCTGCCTCTTCCTCGTGGCCGCCTTCCCCGGCTTTGTCTGGCGGTATTTCTGGCAGGAGCGCGACAAGCAATAACCCGATATAAACAATAAATTGATATAAAAGGAGAAACCATGAGCATCAACAACCTGTCCCAAGTCGGACTCCTCGTCGTCAAAGTCGGCTCCAGCCTCGTTACCGCCGGCGGCAAAGGCATAGACCAAGCCGCACTCGACCGCTGGGCGGCGCAAATCGCCGAACTGGGCAAACAAGGTGTGCAAACCGTCCTCGTTTCCAGCGGCGCCATCGCCGAAGGCATCAAACGGCTGGGCTGGAACAAACGCCCCACCGCCATCAACGAGCTGCAAGCTGCCGCCGCCGTCGGGCAAACCGGCATCGCCCAAGCCTACGAAGCCGCGTTCGCACCGCACGGCATCCGCACCGCCCAAATCCTGCTCACCCACGACGACCTGAGCAACCGAACCCGCTACCTCAACGCCCGCAGCACCCTGCAAACCCTGCTGTCCAAAGGCATCGTCCCCGTCATCAACGAAAACGACACCGTTACCACCGACGAAATCAAACTCGGCGACAACGACACCCTCGGCGCGCTTGTCACCAATCTCATCGAAGCCGACGCGCTTGTCCTTTTGACCGACCAAAAAGGTCTGTACGACAGCGACCCACGTAAAAATTCGCAAGCCAAACTGATTCCGACCATAGCAGCCGACCATCCCGATCTCGAAAGCATGGCGGGCGGCGCAGGCAGCAGCGTCGGCACAGGCGGCATGTACACCAAAGTCACCGCCGCCAAACGCGCCGCACTTAGCGGAGCCGCCACCGTCGTCGCATGGGGCGGCGAACCCAACGTCCTCGTCCGCCTCAAACAAGGCGAAAGCATAGGCACGCTCTTTACCAGCGCGCACAGCCGCGTCGCCGCCCGCAAACAATGGCTGCTCGGACACGTCCAAACCGCGGGCAGCCTGACCGTCGACAGCGGCGCGGCAAAAGCCCTGACCGAACAACACGCCAGCCTGCTGCCCGTCGGCTGCATCCGCGCGGACGGACATTTCCACCGCGGCGAACTCGTCGCCATCCTCGATACCGACGGCAAAGAAATCGCCCGCGGCCTCACCAATTACAGCAGCGGCGAAACCGCCAAAATCCTGCAAACCCCGTCCGAGCGCATCGCCGAAAAATTAGGCTACGCCCACGAAGACGAACTCATCCACCGCGACAATATGGCGTCGCACCGCTAGAAATATACAATCGAAAAGGCCGTCTGAAAAACCGCTGCAGGTTTTCAGACGGCCTTTTGCCGTTTGACAGCGGATTAAATCTAAATCGGGACAAGGCGGAGCAACGCCGTACCGATTTAAATTTAATCCGCTATTAAAGATACGGTAAATCCAAAGAAGGATGCCATATCGCCATTCCCGCACAGGCGGGAATGGCGATGGCGGAAATTTTTCATTTTAATCCACTATAGATTGGAACATAGCGGCTACGGTCGGAAGAATCCCTGCCGGCGCAAAAAATCGGCCGCTTTTTCGGCAAACAGGCGGTATCCTTCGTCGTTGGCGTGGATTTGGTCGGAACGCAGCTCTCTTCGCCCGAGGATTTCCGACCACGCGCCGTCCAGCAGCGGCACACGGTAGGTTTCCGCCAAATCGCCGTACAGCGGATGGTCGCTCAAACTACCGACCAGCGCGCCGATGGTGAAATGCGGCTCCGCCACCAAAACGGTGGGTACGGAGGCCGTCTGAAGGGTTTGCAGGATGCGGCCGATGTTGGCGCGGGTTTCGTCCTCGCCGATGCGGCGCAGGAAATCGTTGCCGCCGATGCACACCAGCGCAAGGCCGGGTTTCGGCTGCAGCAGCCCGGGCAGGCGGGCAAGGGCGTCGGCGGACGTGTCGCCCGACACGCCGCCGTTAATCACCTGCCAGCCGGTGATGCCGGCC
>CAMURX010000208.1 GCA_947097615.1 uncultured Neisseria sp.
CGCAGCGTCCGCAGCGAGGCGCGCATTATAGGGCAAGGCCGTCTGAAAACGAAGCATCCGCAGCGAGGTGCGGTTTGGGGCGGGCAAGGCTGCTGCGCCTTCTGCGCAGGCGGGGTTTTCAGACGGCCTGTTTCAATTCCCGCCATGCAGCAGGTATAATGCGGCCTATTTTCAACTAAGGCCGTCTGAAACCTTTGCCGAACATTGTGTGCGCACAAGATTGGGCAAAGGTTTTATTCGGAAAAACGACCGCGCCGCCCGTCGGCGTTCCGGCGTTTCCGGCGTATGGAAACCCCGCTTCCCGGCTTGAGCCGCGGTTTGGCCTTGCCGCCGCGCTTCCCGCCGAAGCAGTGTTTCAGACGGCCTGCTTCACGGAATCCCTATGCTGAAAAAACTCTGGCGCAAAGTGGCGGGCAAACCTGCCGCCGAAGCCGTCAAAACCGTCCTGCCGTTCGAGCGGCACGGCTTTACCGCCGACCACATCAGCTTCGCCGCCGAAAAAGTCGTCTCACGCCTGCAACAGGCCGGCTATGAAGCCTATGTGGTCGGCGGCGCAGTGCGCGACCTCCTGATCGGCGCGGAACCGAAAGACTTCGACGTCGCCACCAACGCCACGCCCGAAGAAGTCCGCGCCGTCTTCCGCCGCAGCCGCATCATCGGCCGCCGCTTCCGCATCGTCCACGTCATGGTGGGGCCCGAAACCATCGAAGTCACCACCTTCCGAGGCGGCGGCAAGGCAGTGCAGAACGAGCAGGGGCGGATTATGAAGGACAACACCTACGGCACGCTGGCCGAAGACGCGGGGCGGCGCGACTTCACCTGCAACGCCCTCTATTTCGACCCCGTGAAAGGCGAAATCATCGATTTCCACAACGGCGTCGAAGATGTCAAAGCCCGCAGGCTGGTGATGATAGGCGACCCGGCCGAACGCTATCAGGAAGACCCCGTCCGCATCCTGCGCGCCGTCCGACTGGCGGGAAAACTCGGCTTTACGGTGGAAGAACGCACCGCCGCGCCGATTGCCAAATACGCAGGCCGTCTGAAAGAAGAGCCGCCCGCCCGTCTGTTTGACGAAATCATGAAACTCCTCTTTTCAGGCTACGCCCGCCGCTGCCTCGACCAGTTTCACACATTGGGCATCGACACCCCCATCCACCCGCTGCTCGACGCGTTGCAGCAGACATCGCGCGGCGGCAGGCCGAACATGGTAACCGCCTCCCTGAAAAACACCGACGAACGCCTGCGCGCCGACAAATCCGTTTCCGTCGGCTTCGTCCTCGCCGCCCTGATGTGGGAACCGCTCAACGGCTATTGGCAAAAACGCATGGAACGCGGCGAAAAAGCCGCCCCCGCCCTGACGGAAGCCATTGCCGAACTGCGCGAAACCATGGAAAAAGGCTGGGGCGTGCCGCAAAAATACGCCGCCACCATGCGTGAAATCTGGGTATTGCAGCCCCAGTTCGACAACCGGCGCGGCACACGGCCGCACCGCCTGCTGGCGCAGGCACGGTTCCGCGCCGCCTACGACTTCCTCATGCTGCGCGCCCAGCTCGGCCAAGCCGCCCGCGAACTGGCCGACTGGTGGACGACATTCCAACATGCCGACGAAACCGAACGCGCCGCCATGACCGCCGCCCCGCAAAACCCGCACGAAGGCACGAAAAAACGCCGCCGCCCGCGCAAACGCAAAAAAAGCGGCAACGCCGCCGCCGAAGCCTGACTTCGGCCGACAGACAAAGGCCGTCTGAAAACCGATTTTCCGCAAACTGTCTTTCAGACGGCCTCAAATACCCTTCCAACCGATTAACCTTATTTACAGGAAACCCAAAATGGCAGCCTACAACATCCAAAAAGTCCTGTCCGTACACCACTGGACGGACGCCTATTTCACCTTCACCTGCACCCGCGACGAATCTCTGCGTTTTGAAAACGGCCAGTTCGTCATGGTCGGCCTGATGGTGGACGGCAAACCGCTGATGCGCGCATACAGCGTCGCCAGCGCGAACTACGAAGAACACCTCGAATTTTTCAGCATCAAAGTGCAGGACGGCCCGCTGACCAGCCGCCTGCAACACCTCAAAGTCGGCGACGAAGTCCTCATCAGCAAAAAGCCCACCGGCACACTGGTGGCCGGCGACCTCAATCCCGGCAAACACCTCTACCTGCTTTCCACAGGCACAGGCATCGCCCCCTTCCTGGCCGTTACCAAAGACCCTGAAATCTACGACATGTTTGAAAAAGTGATTTTGGTGCACGGCGTGCGGTACAAAAAAGATTTGGCCTATTACGACCGTTTCACCAAAGAATTGCCGAACGACGAATACTTGGGCGAAATGATCCGTGAAAAACTGATTTACTACCCCATCGTTTCCCGCGAAGACTACGAACACCACGGCCGCCTGACCGACCTGATGGAAAGCGGCAAGATGTTTGAAGACATCGGCCTGCCCAAAATCAACCCGCAGGACGACCGCGCCATGCTGTGCGGCAGCCCCGCGATGCTGAAAGACACCCGCCGCGTATTGAACGATTTCGGCCTGGTCGAATCGCCCAAAGTCGGCGTGCGCGGCGATTTCTTGATTGAACGCGCGTTCGTTGATCAATAAGCCGCCCCAGCCTTATAGGCCGTCTGAAAAAACGCCGCCCCGAAGCCGCATTCCGGCTTCGGGGCGTTTGTATTGCAAAAACAACGCAGACAATACTGTTAATCCCCGCCGCCGCCAAACAGAATGCAGGTATAACGATAACATTTGTTTACGCTATTTTTTCTCAATCGGGCGAAAGGCAAACAAAGGGCTGACTATAATGTAGGCAATTCCCGCACCTGCCGTGTTTCCACGAAAGGACGAAACAATGACCATGAAACCACTTATGGCAGTATTACTCGCCGCCAGCCTCTCCTTCCCCGCCATCGGCGCGGAAGCGCGGGGTACGGCAAACCAGAAGAAAGCCACCCTTGCCGGCGCGGCGGCAGGCGTGGTCGTAGGCGGCCTGCTGGGTAACGACGGACAAAGCGCGGTTATCGGCGCAGTGGCGGGCGGATTGGCGGGCAACGCCTATGCCTACCACAATAAAAAAATGAACCAAAAAGACGGCGACATCGCTTGGCGCGACCAACGCTACCGGGAAGACCGCCGCTATGGTTACGGTTACGGCGACCCTTACTACCGCGAGGCGCGTTATAAAAAGGGCAAGCACCACTATCATCGCAAATACCGCGACTGGGACGATGATTACGATGATTGGGACGATTACGACGACGATTAAATCCGCCGTGTAAATATCTGAAGAAAGGCCGTCTGAAAACCTATTTTCAGACGGCCTTTTG
>CAMURX010000209.1 GCA_947097615.1 uncultured Neisseria sp.
GGCGAAGTATTGTGGGACGATTTTCCCGAAGGCAAAGTGCTCGGCGGCGCGCCGCTCAATGTTTTGGTGCGCCTGAGCGCGCTGGGCGCGGACTGCGCCATCGTCAGTCGCCGGGGCAGCGATGAAGACGGCGAAGAACTGCTGCGCCGCATCGCCGCGAAAAACGTCGCCACCCACCTCATCCAAACCGATCCCGAACACGCCACCGGCCTCGTTAAAGTGTCCATCAACCACGACGGCAGCGGCTCATACGACATCGTCTACCCCTGCGCCTGGGACAAAATCGCCGCCCCCGCCGAAGCCCTCGCCTACGTCGCCGACTCCGACGCGCTGGTGTTCGGCAGCCTCTCCTCGCGCGACGCCGCCTCCCGCGCCGCCCTCGATACGCTGCTGGATGCCGCCCGCTTCAAAGTGTTCGATGTCAACCTGCGCAAACCGCACTACCGCCCCGAGCGGGTGTGCGAACTGATGCGCCGCGCCGATTTGGTCAAACTCAACGACGACGAGTTGTACGAGCTGGCCGCCGAACTGGGCTCGCCCTACCACGGCCTCGAGCAAAACCTGAACTACCTCGCCCAAGCCGTCGGCGCGCCACATATCTGCGTCACCCTCGGCGCGCACGGCGCCATCTACTATTGCGAAGGCAAAACCTACACCCACCACGGCTACCGCGTGCAGGTGGCCGATACCGTGGGCGCAGGCGACAACTTCCTCGCCGGCTTCGTTTACAAACTCCTCTCCGGCACCACGCCCGAAGACACCCTTGCCTTCGCCTGTGCCTGGGGCGCCCTCGCCGCCTCCCGCCACGGCGCCACGCCGGATTTGTCGCTGGACGACGTATACCGGCTGATGAATCCGCTCCAAGCATAAGGCCGCCCCCGCCTTCGCGGGGGTGACGTTTCTGAAAGCGGAACTTCAACGAAGTTAGAACGCGGCTTTAACGAAATGAAAACGGAAAAGGCCGTCTGAAACCCATTCCAAGGAAAAAAACATGACCTCCATCATCCAAGACCTGCAAGCGCGCGGACTCATCGCGCAAACCACCGATATCGCCGCACTCGATGCGCTGCTCAACGAAGAAAAAATCTCGCTCTACTGCGGCTTCGACCCCACCGCCGACAGCCTGCACATCGGCCATCTGCTGCCCGTACTCGCCCTGCGCCGTTTCCAACAGGCAGGACATACGCCCGTGGCGCTGGTGGGCGGCGCAACCGGCATGATCGGCGATCCCAGCTTCAAAGCGGTGGAACGCAGCCTGAACACGCCCGAAACCGTCAAAGGCTGGGTGGCCAGCATCCGCGCCCAGCTTGAGCCGTTTTTGAGCTTCGAGGGCGACAATGCCGCGATTATGGCCAACAACGCCGACTGGTTCGGCGGCATGAACTGCCTCGATTTCCTGCGCGACATCGGCAAACACTTTTCCGTGAACGCCATGCTGAACAAAGAATCGGTCAAACAGCGTATCGACCGCGACGACGTAGGCATTTCGTTCACCGAGTTCGCCTACACCCTGCTGCAAAGCTACGACTTTGCCGAGCTCAACAAACGCCACGGCGTGCGCCTGCAAATCGGCGGCTCCGACCAATGGGGCAACATCACCAACGGCATCGACCTGACACGCCGTCTGAACCAAAAACAGGTATTCGGCCTGACCCTGCCGCTGGTAACCAAAGCCGACGGCACCAAATTCGGCAAAACCGAGGGCGGCGCGGTGTGGCTGAACGCGAAAAAAACCTCGCCCTACCAGTTTTACCAATTCTGGCTCAAAGTGGCCGATGCCGACGTATATAAATTCCTGAAATACTTCACTTTCCTGAGCGTGGCAGAAATTGACGCCATCGAAGCGAAAGACAAAGAAAGCGGCAGCAAGCCCGAAGCGCAACGCATTTTGGCCGAAGAAATGACCCGCCTGATTCACGGCGAAGAAGCCCTGCAAGCCGCGCAGCGCATTTCCGAAAGCCTGTTTGCCGAAGACCAAAGCAGCCTCACCGAAAGCGACTTCGGCCAGCTCGCCCTCGACGGTCTGCCCGCGTTTGCAGTTTCAGACGGCCTCAATGTGGTTGAAGCGCTGGTCAAAACCGGCCTGGCGCAGTCCAACAAAGAAGCGCGCGGTTTTGTCAACAGCAAAGCCGTGCTGCTCAACGGCGCGGCCGCCGAAGCCAACAACCCCAATCCGCCCGCCGACAAGCCCGACGATGCCTATCTGATTACCGACGCGCACAAACGCTTCGGCAAATACACCATCGTGCGGCGCGGTAAGCGCAACCATGCGCTGCTGGTGTGGCAATAAACGCCTGATGCGTTAAAGGCCGTCTGAAAAACATATTGCGCGTGTTTGCACAGGCACAAAAAGGCCGTCTGAAACCCCCAAATTGGGTTTTCAGACGGCCTTTTGCCTTATCTCAATCAAAGCAGCCTACGGTTTGCGGTTTGCCAGCGCGGCTTTGATGTAGGCGCTAAAGAGCGGATGGCCTTTGCGCGGGTTGGAGGTGAACTCGGGGTGGAACTGGCAGGCGAAGAACCACGGGTGTTCGCCCTGCGGCAATTCGATGGTTTCGACCAAACGCTCGCGGCCGATGGATACGCCGCCGATAACCAGACCGGCTTTTTCCAAAGCCGGAACGTAATTGTTGTTGACTTCGTAGCGGTGGCGGTGGCGTTCGCGGATGTGTTCCGAGCCGTAGATGCGGGCGGCAAGGCTGCCGGGTTTGAGTTCGACGTCTTGTGCACCCAAGCGCATGGTGCCGCCCAAGTCGGCGGATTCGTCTCGTGTTTCGACGCTGCCGTCGGCGGTTTGCCATTCGTCAATCAGGGCGACAACGGGCGCGGCGGCTTTGAGGTCGAACTCGGTGGAGTTTGCGCCTGTCAAACCGGCCACATCGCGGGCGTATTCGATGAGCGCGATCTGCATACCGAGGCAGATGCCCAGATAAGGCACTTTGTTTTCACGCGCATAGCGCACGGCGGCGATTTTGCCTTCCACGCCGCGCGAGCCGAAGCCGCCGGGAACGAGGATGGCGTCCATGTCTTTGAGCATGGAAACGTCGCCGCCGTTTTTCTCGATGCTTTCGCTGTCGACAAAGGTAATCTGCACGTCGGTTTCGGTGTGGATGCCGGCGTGTTTGAGCGCTTCAATCAGCGATTTGTAAGACTCGGTCAAATCTACATATTTGCCGACCATGGCGATTTTGACGGTGTGTTTCGGGTTTTTGATGGCGTGGACGATTTTTTTCCACGCGGTCAGATCGGCCTGCTGTACGTTAAGCTGGAGCTGCTCGGTGATGATGTTGTCGATGCCCTGGTTGTGCAGCATTTCGGGGATTT
>CAMURX010000210.1 GCA_947097615.1 uncultured Neisseria sp.
AGGGTGATTTCGAGTATGCGGATGCCGCCGTCCAGCAGTGCCTGCGCCAGCCCGACCGCGGTTTGCGGGTCGTCGATGGCGATGACGGGGACGACGGGGCCGGCGGTCAGGATTTCGCGCGGTGTCATTTCGTTTTCCTTGTCGGTTGGTGCGGGCGGCGGATGCGTTTTCAGACGGCCTGCGGTTTGCCGCGGCATGTTCCGATGCCGCCCACGGTTGTGTGTCGGATATGTTTGTTTCGGTTTGCTAAGGTGCGGGGTAATGTCTTCAGACGGCCTCTGCGTTGCGGCAGGCCGTCTGAAACGTTTAGCCGAAGTCCCCGCCCAAGCTCATTGCGCCCGTTTCCGCACTGCCGGTGATGCTGCGGAAACCGGCGAAAAGTTCGCGGCCGATGCCGTGCCGGTTGCCGCTCAAATCGGCGGTGGCGGTTTCGCGCCCGTTCCATTCGGCTTCGTCCACCAGCGCGGTCAGTTCGCCGGTGTGGGAGTTGAAACGGATGATGTCGCCGGTGCGGATTTTGCCTATGCCGCCGCCGAGCAGGGTTTCGGGCGACATGTGGATGGCGGCGGGTACTTTGCCCGACGCGCCCGACATGCGCCCGTCGGTTACCAGCGCGACTTGGAAGCCCCTGTCTTGCAGGATGGCCAGGGGCGGCGTGAGTTTGTGCAGTTCGGGCATGCCGTTGGCGCGCGGGCCTTGGAAGCGGACGACGCAGACGAAATCGCGTTCCAGTTCGCCGCGTTCGAAGGCGGCCAGCACTTCTTTTTGGTCGTCGAACACGATGGCGGGGGCTTCGATGATGCGGCAGTGGTCTTTCACGGCGGAGACTTTTATCACGCCGCGCCCGATGTTGCCTTTCATTACGCGCAGGCCGCCGTCGGGCGAGAAGGGCGCGGATACGGGGCGCAGGACTTCGGTATCGCGGCTTTCGGCTACCGCGTCCTGCCATTTCAGACGGCCTTCGATTAAAAACGGCTCTTGTGTGTAGGCCCTCATGCCGCGGCCGACCACCGTGTCCACGTCGTCGTGCAGCAAACCCGCGTCCAGCAGTTCGCGGATGACGAAGGGCAGCCCGCCCGCCGCGGCAAAATGGTTCACGTCCGCCTGGCCGTTGGGGTAAACGCGGATGAGCAGCGGGACGATGGCGGAGATGTCGTCGAAGTCGTCCCAGTTGAGGATGATGCCCGCCGCGCGCGCCATGGCCACCAAATGCATGGTGTGGTTGGTCGAGCCGCCCGTGGCCATCAGGCCGATGATTGCGTTGACAAACGATTTTTCGGACAGCATTTCGCCTATGGGCTTGATGCTGCGGTTTTTGATGCCGTCTGAAAGGCGGGCGGCGGCGGCGCGGGTCAGGGCTTCGCGCATCGGTGTGTGCGGGTTGAAGAAGGCGGCGGCGGGCAGGTGTACGCCCATCATTTCCATCATCATCTGATTGGAATTGGCCGTGCCGTAAAACGTGCAGGTGCCGGGGCTGTGGTACGAACCCATTTCGCTTTCAAGCAGCGCGTCACGGCCGACTTTGCCTTCGGCGAAACGCTGGCGGGTGCGGGCTTTTTCCTTGTTGCCGATGCCGCTGGTCATTGGGCCCGCGGGCACGAAGATTGCGGGGATGTGGCCGCAGCTCAACGCGCCTATCATCAGGCCGGGGACGATTTTGTCGCATACGCCCATCAGCAGCGCGCCGTCAAACATTTGGTGCGACAGGCCGATGGCGGTACTCATCGCAATCACGTCGCGCGAAAACAGTGAAAGTTCCATGCCTTCGTAGCCTTGTGTGATGCCGTCGCACATCGCGGGCGTGCCGCCGGCCACCTGTGCCGTCGCGCCGTGTTTTTGCGCTTCGTCCTTAATCAGGTCGGGGAAATCTTTGAACGGCTGGTGGGCGGAAACCATGTCGTTGTAGGACGTGATGATGCCCAAGTTCGGCACGCTGGGCTGCTGCATTTGGATTTTGACGGTTTTGGGCATCGACGCATAGCCGTGCGCCAGATTGGAACAGCCCAAGCGGTCGCGCTCCACGCGCCCCTGCCGTTCGTAGGCTTTGATGCGGTTTAAGTAGGTTTGTCGGGTGGGGCGGCTGCGTTCGATGATGCGCTCGGTAACGGCGGCAAGCTGCGGGTGGATGGTGGTCATGGTGTTCGGCCTTGTTGTGTAGTTTTGCAACATATTATACTGCCGACTGTGCCGCCCGTGTTGTGCCGCAACAAATTATCCGTTGTACGGCGGGTCGTAGACAAATCATGTAGCCGCGTGTAGCATTGCTACGTTTTTACCGTGCGGCACGTTTTCAGACGGCCTTTTCCGCATCAATATAAGGAAAAAAATGAAACCGCAGACAAATTTCGATTTGGTCTTATTCGGCGCAACCGGCGATTTGGCCATGCGCAAACTGCTGCCCGCCCTGTATCAGGCGCATGCGGCCGGACTGCTGCATCCGCAGGGGCGCATCTTGGGCGTGAGCCGCAGCAAATTCAGCCGCGAAGAATTTTTGGCCAAAGTGGGGCGCGACAGCAAAATCCACATCAAAAACATCGAAGATGCGGCCTGGGCGCAGTTTGAACAACGCATAGACTACCTGTCGCTGGACGTAGGCGAAGCGGCCGATTTTTCCGCATTGGCCGACAAAGTGAACCAACGCCCCGACACCGACTCCGTAGTCGTCTACCTTTCCACCGCGCCCAAATTTTTCGCCCCCGCCTGCGAAAAACTGGCCGCCGCAGGCCTGAATTCGTCCAAAGTCCGCATCGTGCTGGAAAAACCGCTCGGCACGGATTTGGCTTCCTGCCGCAAAATCAACGAAGACGTGGCGGCCTATTTCCAAGAAAACCAAATCTACCGCATCGACCACTACTTAGGCAAAGAAGGCCTGCAAAACCTGTTGCCGCTGCGCTTCGGCAACAGCCTGTTCGAACCCTTGTGGAATAAGGATTACATCCAATCCGTGCAGATTACCATTGCCGAAACGCTGGGCGTGGAAGAGCGCGGCGAGTTTTACGACATCACCGGCGCGTTGCGCGACATGGTGCAGAACCACATCGTGCAAATGCTGTGCTTTACCGCCATGGAACGCCCCAAATCACTGGCGGCCGACGACGTGCGCGACGAAAAACTCAAAGTCATCCAATCGCTCAAACCGCTGAATGACATCGACAAGCAGGCCATACGCGGCCAATACGCCCCGTCGGCCGGCCTGAACGGCTACGCGCAGGAACACAAAGTCCCCGCCGGCAGCCGCACCGAAACCTATGTCGCCATCAAAGCCGAAATCGACAATCCGCGCTGGGCGGGCGTGCCGTTT
>CAMURX010000211.1 GCA_947097615.1 uncultured Neisseria sp.
TGGTTACGGTGATTTTGTCGCAATGTCCCGCCAGTGCTTCGTCGATGGCGTTGTCGAGCACTTCAAACACCATGTGGTGCAGGCCGCTGCCGTCTTGTGTGTCGCCGATATACATACCGGGGCGTTTGCGTACCGCTTCCAAGCCTTCGAGCACCTGGATGCTGTCGGCGCCGTATTCTTCGTGTTTTTGCTCTGCCATAGTTTTTACCGTTGTTCTCACTGTCAAGAGGCCGTCTGAAAAACCGCGTGGGAAACGGCTGGCGCAGACGGCGCGAAAGGGGCGGATTATACCTGATTTTGCTGGATTATTCAGCGGCGGCAGTCACAGGGAGGCCACCTGAAAAGCCTTGCGGGACGGGGCGGCGGCCTGTTCGGGCAAACGCCGCCTTTGTGCAGCGCGGATGGGCTAAGGCCGTCTGAAAAACGGGTTTCAGACGGCCTTTTGGGTTGGCGTCGCGCGGACTCAGAACTTTTTCAACTCGCGTTCGATGGCGCGGATATTGGCTTCGCGGTCGGCAACGGCGCGTTGCAGCGTGGCGGTGTTGCCGCCTTTTTTCATTTCCTGTTCGAGGCGGACTTTGGTGCGGACGAGGGCGGCGCGTTCGCTGCTGATTTCGCGTTGCAGGATTTGGTCGCGGCTGAGCTTGGGTTTCACGGCGGCGTAGATCGGCGCGGCGGCGCGGACAGGGGCTTTGACGGGCGCGGCAGTTTTCACGGCGGCGGTTTGCGGGCGGTTGCGCAGCTTCACCGTCATTTTCGGCGGCGGCGTATTGTCGGCCAGCTGCTGCGCCGAGGGCGGCATCACGAAAATGTCGCCGGCAGACGCGTCGCCCCAAACGTCGGTTTTGTCGGCCGACGCTTGTTCCGCTGCAGAGTCGCGCGGCTGCGATTCACGGCAGGAGGCGTCGGTTTTTTCGCTGGAATAAGTGACGGACGCGCCGCTGCCGCAGACATAGGTTACGCCGTGCGAGAGCGGGGCTGCGCCGAGGGCAGCGAGAAAAAGAGGCAGGTAAAACAGTTTCATAGCGGTTGGCTTGGTGGAACGAAGGCTCGGATTATAGCGGCGCAAGCGTAAATTTGGGTTCGGAGTGTTTAAACGCTTGTCGGCATCAGGCCGTCTGAAAACACGGCTGCAAGCAAGTCGAAACCGCCTTTTTAGAAACGCCACTGCCGCGCAGGCGGGGCAGCCTTTTGCCTGCCGCGTTCAGCCCAAGGCGATGCCGCCGCCGCACAGCGTCAGCACGCCCATCGCGGCGAACAGGGTGCAGGCGGCAAAGCGCACGGTGCGGGCGGGAACGGCGGTAGTGATTTTTTCGCCGAGATAGGCGGCGGGCACGTTGGCCGCCATCAGCCCGATAACGCTGCCCGCCACCACGGCCGTCAGATCGTGGTAGCGCGCGGCCAGCAGTACGGTGGCAATCTGCGTTTTGTCGCCGATTTCCGCCAGGAAAAACAGCACCGCCGTGGCGGCGAACGCGCCGTATTTCAGCCAGCGGCCGTTGTCGCCTTCATCGTCTTTGTCGGGCACGAGCAGCCACAGCGCCACGGCGACAAAGCTCAGTCCGACCGCCCATTTGGCCGTTTCGGGCGGCACACGGGCAAACAGCCACGCGCCGAACAGGGCGGAGGCGAGATGGTTGAGCAGAGTGGCGGCGAAAATGCCCGCGACAACAGCCTTTTTGTCGGCAAAGCGGGCGGCGAGAAACAGGGTGAGCAGCTGGGTTTTGTCGCCGATTTCGGCAATCAGCACGGCCAGCGAGGAGGAGAGGAAGGCTTCCATTCGATATCCCAAAAACCGTGCGGGCAGACAAAAGACACACCAAACGCCCCGCACGGAATGCGTCGGTATGCCCCAAGTCTTGCCAGTCTTCCGGCGGGAAGATACCTGCACCATGCCGACCGGCAATTGTGTTGACGCAGGCTCCGCGCGCTGCCTGAAACGGTGCACGGACGGCTACTCCCTCGAGAGCGAGGCGCGATTATAGCGGTACAGGCCGTCTGAAAGAAAGCGCCGCCGCGTTTCAGAAACGTCATTCCCGCGCAGGCGGGAACGGCCTCAAGCGTGTTATCGTCGGCATTTTGCAGACAATAAAGATAAAGGACACGGACATGGCAAAACGCAGAATGCGGCGCGCGGTTTGCGCGGCGGCGGGTGGCGGCCTGCTTTTGTGGGCGGCGGGCATATTGGCGCTCGATGCGCTGGCGGAACGGGCGGCGCAGCCCGTACACGGCGCTCCGACGGCGGGCACGGCAGTGGTGCTCGGCAACGCCGTCAACCGTCACGGCCGCCCCAATCCCTGTCTGCGCAGCCGCGTCGAAGCGGGCGTGGCGCTTTATCATGCGGGCAAAGCGCGGCGGCTCATCATGTCGGGCGGCACCGACGGCGACGGCAGCAACGAAGCCGAAGCCATGCGCGACATGGCAGCAGCCGCAGGCGTGCCGCGCCGCGACATCGCCGTTGAAAACCGCTCGGAAAGCACCTACGAAAACATCGCGTTCAGCCGCGTACTCTTGGGCACGGAAAAACACATTGCCATCGTCAGCGACGATTTCCACCTGCCGCGCGCTCAATGGCTGGCACGCCGCCACTGGCCAGGCAAAAAAGCGCAGCTTTACGCCGCCCCCGACTGCGGCGACTCCGCCCCCAACCGCCTGCGCAAACGCACGCGCGAACTTCTGGCATGGGTCAAAACCGCCGCCCTGCACCGCTGAAAACCGTTTGCACTGCCGCCGTGTCCGTCCGCCGCACATTGCCGAAAACCAACCGAAAATCGCGCCGCCGCCGCACGGGCGGCGCGATTTCTTTAAACTGCCGCCTTTCGTTTCGCAAACATACAAAAAAGGAAAGACAAATGTCGATTAAACAAGAATTTAAAGACTTTATCATGCGCGGCAACGTGGTGGATCTGGCCGTCGGTATGGTGGTGGGCACCGCCTTCTCCGGCATCGTCAAATCGCTGGTGGACGACGTGATCATGCCCCCCATCGGCCTTTTGATCGGCGGCGTGGATTTCTCCAACCTCTTCATCACCCTCAAAGACGGCGTGCCCGCCCCCGAAAGCGGCTACGCCTCGCTGGCCGCCGCCAAAGCCGCAGGCGCGGTCACACTCAACCTCGGCCTGTTTATCAACAGCATCATCAGCTTCCTCATCATCGCCTCCGCCATCTTTATGGTGGTGAAAGCCCTCAATACACTGAAAAACAAGGTTGAAGCGCCTGCCGACGCCGCCCCCGCCGAGCCGAGCGAAGAAGTGCTGCTGCTGCGCGAAATCCGTGATTCGCTGAAAAAATAAGCG
>CAMURX010000212.1 GCA_947097615.1 uncultured Neisseria sp.
GGCGCTTGTGCGGCGGGCGCGGCAGCAGCTGCGGCGGCTTCGGTGTCGATTCTCGCCAGAACCTGTTGCGATTCGACGGTATCGCCTTCGTTGACGATGATTTCCACCAATACGCCTGCCTGCGGCGCGGGCACTTCGAGTACGACCTTATCGGTTTCGATGTCGACCAGAACTTCGTCGCGGGCGACTGCTTCGCCGGCTTTTTTATGCCATGCCAGCAGGGTGCCTTCGGTGATGCTTTCGGCGAATACGGGAACGTTTACTTCTACGATCATTTTTTGCTCCTAGGTGTGGTTTTTATGCGGCCCGCTTTGACGGACCGCGTCTGTTGAAGGGTTAAAAGGCGAAAGCGTCTTCCACCAGCTGTTTGAGCTGGGCGGTGTGTTTGCTGGCATAGCCGACGGCCGGGGAGGCGCTGGCGGGGCGGCCTGCGTACACGACTTTTTGGCCGTTTTGCGCCAGATATTCCAAGCGGTGGCGGGTCTGATACCACGCGCCTTGGTTTTTCGGCTCTTCCTGCACCCACATGATGTCGGCAGCGTTGGGGTATTTCGCCAGTTCAGCTTCGGCTTCGGCGTAGGGGAAGGGGTAGAGCTGTTCGACGCGGACGATGGCGACTTCTTCTTCCAAGCCGCGCTCGGCACGGCCTGCGGCGACGTCGTAATACACTTGGCCGGAGCACAGGATGACGCGTTTGACTTTGCCGTTGTCGGCGCGTTCGACGGTATCGCCGATAACGGGGCGGAAAGTCGTGCCTTCGAGGAAGTTTTCCAGCGGGCTGGTGGCGTCTTTGAAGCGCAGCAGGCGTTTGGACATAAAGATAACCAGCGGTTTGCGCACGGAGCGCAGAGCCTGGCGGCGCAGGATGTGGAACATCTGCGAGGCTTCAGACGGCATGACGATCTGCATATTGTGCTCGGCACACAGTTGCAGCCAGCGCTCCAAGCGGCCTGAGGAGTGTTCCGGGCCTTGGCCGTCGTAGCCGTGCGGCAGGATGACGGTCAGGCCGCACAGGCGTCCCCATTTGGTTTCGCCGGAAGAGATGAACTGGTCGATGGCAACCTGCGCGCCGTTGGCAAAATCGCCGAACTGTGCTTCCCAAATGGTCAGCATATCGGGCGCGGAGCAGGCATAGCCGTATTCGTAAGCCATCACGGCTTCTTCGTTTAGGATGGAATCGATAACGGTAAACGGAGCCTGGTTGTCGCTGATGTGTTGCAGGGAAATGTAGGTTCCCGAATCCCATTTTTCACGGTTTTGGTCGTGCAAAACGGCTTGGCGGTGTGAGAAAGTGCCGCGTCCGGAGTCTTCGCCGGAAATGCGAACGCCCGTGCCGTGGCTGACCAGGCTGGCGTAGGCGATGGTCTCGGCCATACCCCAGTCGACGTTCTGCTCACCGGCTGCCATGGCTTTGCGGTTGGCAATCAGGCGTTTGGAGGTGTTGTGCAGGCCGAATCCTTCGGGAACGGCGGTGAATTTGTCGGCCAGACGTTTGATGTCTTCGGCAGACAGGCCGCTTTCCACGGCTTCGCGCCAGTCTTGGCCTTGATATTTCGTCCAATCGACGCTGTGTTTACTGGTGTAGTTGGTTAAGCGGGTTTGCTCCACGTGTTCGCCGCGATCCAAAGCGTCGCGGTAGGCCTGAACATAGGAATCGGCCTGCTCTTTGCTGACGATGCCTTCCTGCGCGAGCTTGTCGGCGTAAATGGCGCGTGTGCCCGGATGTTTGGCAACAGCTTTGTACATCATCGGCTGGGTCAGTGTCGGATCGTCGCTTTCGTTGTGGCCGTTTTTGCGGTAGCAGACCACATCGATAACGACATCTTTGTGGAAGGTTTTGCGGTAGTCCATCGCTGCCTGCATCACCAGACACACGGCTTCGGGATCGTCGCCGTTGACATGGAAAATCGGCGCGTCAACCATTTTGGCGATGTCGGTGCAGTAGACGGTGGAGCGGGTGTCACGGGTATCGGATGTGGTGAAACCGATTTGGTTGTTGACGACGATGTGGATGGAACCGCCGGTGGTGTAACCGCGGGTCAGCGACATATTGAATACGGCCTGGTTAACGCCCAAGCCGATGAAGGCGGAGTCGCCGTGAATCAAAACGGGGAGAACCTGTTTTTGGCCGTCTGAACCGCGTCTGTCTTGTTTGGCGCGGCTGGAACCTTCGACTACGGGATTGACGATTTCCAAATGAGAGGGGTTGAACGCCAGTGTGACGTGCATGGGGCCGGTGGGGGTGGCGATGTCGGAGCTGAAACCGGTGTGGTATTTCACGTCGCCGCTGGGCAGTTTGATTTCGGCACGGCCTTCAAATTCGGCGAACAAGTCGCTCGGCTGTTTGCCCAAGGTGTTGACCAAAACGTTCAGACGGCCTCGGTGCGCCATACCGACGATAACTTCTTCCACTCCGTCTTTACCGGCGTTTTGTACCAAATAGTTCAGAGCCAGGATGGAGCTTTCGCCGCCTTCCACGCCGAAGCGTTTTTGGCCGACGTATTTGTTCTGCAGGTAGCGCTCCAGCGTTTCCGCCGCAGTAAGCTGCTTCAGGATGTACAGTTTTTCATCGACATTGAATTTCGGTGTGGAGGATGTTTTTTCAAAATACTCACGTATCCAGCGGCGTTCTGCACGGTTGGTGATGTGCATGTATTCGATACCGATAGTGCCGCAGTAGGTTTGTTTCAGCTTGCCGAGAATTTCGGACAAGGTCAGTTTTTCATATCCGCCACCGAAGTCACCGCTACCGACATTGAATTTAACCGCCATATCCGAATCGGAAAGGCCGTGGAACTTGGGATCCAGGCCTTCAATGTGGATGGGCGGTTTGCGTTTCAGGGGATCAAGTTGTGCAGCGCCGACACCTTGTATGCGGTAGGCGGAAATCAGGCGCAATACGCCGACTTGTTTTTTCAACATGGTTTCGTCAACCGAACCAGCGGCGACAGGACGGGATTTTGCCAGTTTGACAAAAGATTCCTGAATGGGGCGGTGTGCTACGTCGCGTTCGGCTGCGCCGGGTTGGACGGCTAGTTCGGAAAAATATTTCCGCCAATATTCCTCTACGGAATTCGGGTCGTTTAAAAACTCTTCGTACAGCTCCTCGATATAGGGAGCATTGGAGCCGAAGAGGTAGGAAAAGTTCTGTTTTTCATCCATCATGGCATTAGCCTCTTTACTTGGGAACAAACACAAACGAGCCGACAAACTGTCGGGCAGCTGCCCGCTCAAATATTGAGCCTTATTTTACTCTTTATAATTTTTCATTACTACCGTGCGGCAAAAAAGAAAG